>NZ_JAKFEF010000077.1:0-202218 GCF_036675785.1 Aromatoleum sp. | reverse complement strand
GCCCGCGCATGGTTCCCGGGAGCTGGATCAAGCCGGGCGCGACGGTGATCGACGTGGGCATCAACCGCGTCGAGACCGCGGACGGCAAGGGGCGGCTGGTTGGCGACGTGGACTTCGACGGCGCGGTCGAAGTCGCCGGTGCCATCACGCCTGTCCCGGGCGGCGTCGGCCCCATGACTATCGCGTGCCTGCTGCTCAACACGCTCGAAGCCGCGTGCCGTCAGCACGGCCTCCCGGTGCCGAAGGGGGTCATGGAGGCCGCCTGGGGGTGAATCCTCCGCCCAGCGTCGCGGGAGCCTCTGCCGAGGCGCTCCGCCACGCCAGCGACCTGGCTTGGTTGATCGAAGCGCTCGTCGTGGTCGAACCATCCCGCCCCTCCCCACCGGCCGCGCTCGCGCTGCAGCCGGTGAGCGAGTTGCTTGCCCGCATCGACAACCGGCAGCAGGCGCTGCGTTGCATCCACGTCGGCGGGTCCAAAGGCACTGGCAGCACAGTCCTGCTATGCGAGGAGATCCTCGGCGCCGCCGGCCTTCGCACCGGCAGCTACACGTCACCGCACCTTCAGCGGTATAGCGAGCGCTATCGCGTCGGCGGGCGGGAAGTCGGGCTCGGCGGACGGCGGGGTCCCACCAACGTCATCTCCCCGCTCGTATCCTGCATCACCAGTATCGAGCTGGAGCTCACAGACTGCCCGGGAACGACCCGCGCGGCGATTGCCGGCGAAAAGGCCGGGATCATCAAAACCCGGGGGGCCAGTCGTGATCGGCGACCAGTTGACGAATTTCACGCGCATAACGCAGTCCCATCGCGACAAGTGGAGCTCCCTCCATGCTTGCACAGCGGAGCCCGAGCTCCGATTGCCCCAAATCCGCCGCTCAGCCTAACTGCTCAAGGACAGCAAGTCGGGCAATGCGGTCATCGATAACCTGGGGCCGACTGGCTGAAAAGGCCGAGCAGCTCTCAGTCAACCTCAGCTGTGGGCGACCGCTTCGCTTAGAAATCTGCCACCGGACCCCGAAACGGCGAATGTCTTTTGTGGGTCGGTAAGGCCCGTTCGATAGGGGCGAACACCGTGCGCCAGCCGTCGGTAGCACCGCAGCCGCGCAATCGGCACAGGGTGGCCGTCCTCCACAGCCGACGATCGCCCGTCGGCCGCTGCATACGGCCCCGCAAATCACGCAAAATCAGGGTCGAAACACGCTTTTTCAGGGAGCCGGAGTCTCGCCTCACGACGCGCCCGACGACTACTTGGAAGTTGCGGCCTCCGACCGTGGCTTTTCGGGCTCGTTGGGCTTGTAAAACCGATGTCCTCCCACCGTCGTCGTCCTTGTAAAGATTTTCGACCACGCCGGCCTGACCCGCTTGTGATGGAAGTACGTCGCCCCCTGTGTGCGGTCCGCCAGTTGCCGGTTCAGCGCCTTGCGCGCGACCTCCTTCGCCAACTCGTAGCCCTCCGTCTCCTGCGCCGTGTCGGGTCGGCCGTCGCACCACCAAGAGAATTGGCAGGTGCCGGTTTCGCGTCCCCCCTTGACGACGCCGCAGACAGTGTCGGGAAAACCGCTATGGCCAAGCCGGTTCATGACAACGCTGGCCACCGCCTCCATGGCGGCCTGGCTCTCGCCCCTGGCTTCCCAGTAGACGCTGCGCGCCAGGCACGTGATTGCATCGTCGAGCGATTCTTTACCCTTCGGGTCGACCGCCTGCGCTTCGGCGCGTGTGATGAGCTCGCCAGGCGACGGGCGCGCGCCGTCGCTTTCGCTCGACGCCTTCTCCTCGAGCGCCTCAGCCTTGCTCTTCGCCGTTTCGGCCCGTTCCTCGACGGTTGGCGCAGGACTCGCGGGCTCACTCTCGTCTCGTGCGACTCCGCAACCGACCAACGCAGATAGTGCCAACCCGATCAGCGTATGCACGAGTCGCCGCGCACCTTGTGCAGCGGACGGGCGAAAGACCGGACGGTGAAACGAGCTCAATGGCACGGCTTCTCTCCTGTCGGGAAAAGTCGCGGTCCCTTCGGCTCCACCCGCTCGGTGCCATCACCGGACGGCAACTCGCCAAGGCGCCGAGATCGGGCGCGTCTCTCCCAATTTAAGGAAAAGGCGAAGGAAAAGACAAAAGGGGACAGCAGCGCCTTCCGGCCCGCCACTTTGCCTTGTTGCAGGATTCCGGCTGCTCGCGGGATTCCATCACGGACGTCTTGCTTGGGATCGCCGAACTGTTGCGAGGGGCTTCGAGGTGGCGGTCTCAGTTCGGCGAGAAGCGGCCCGTCGCCATCCGATCCAGATAGCGGCCATCTGGGTGAGGCGGTATGCTCTACGCCTACGTGCCACATGGGTCGCATCACCCCGCTGTGACCGGCTGCTGCTATTCCTGTCTTATTATTCTGCCTTGCGCGTAGTTCCTGCAGTTAACCAGTAACTTGCAGAACATGTTAGGGAGGCTCTGATCTAGTCAGAGCCGGTAAAATACTGGGCTAATTAAAAGCGCCGCAACCATGAAGCAAACGACCTTCGCCTCGCTGGCCTTCGACAGGAAGAAGAAACAGACTCGCCGGGAACGATTCCTGTCCGAGATGGAGACGGTCGTGCCGTGGGCGGCGTTGCTGGCGGTGATCGAGCCGCACTACCCGAAGGCAGGCCGGCGCGGTCGCCCGCCGATGCCGATGGAGACGATGTTGCGGATCTACTTCATGCAGCAGTGGTACGCGCTGTCGGACCCGGCGATGGAAGACGCGCTCTACGAAATCGAGTCGATGCGCCGCTTTGCCCGGCTTGATTTGGCCGACGATGCACTGCCTGACGAGACGACGATCCTCAAATTCCGCCATCTGCTTGAGCGGCATGGGCTGACCGCGCAGATGATGAACCTCATCAACGATACCCTGGCGCAACGCGGCCTGCTGCTGAAGGGCGGCACCATGGCCGACGCCACGATCATCCACGCGCCTCCCTCGACGAAGAATCAGAGCAAGCAGCGCGACCCCGAGATGCATCAAACCAAGAAGGGCAATCAGTGGTACTTCGGCATGAAGATTCACGTCGGCGCCGATGTCCATTCTGGTCTCGCGCACACCGTCTCGGTGACCGCGGCCAACGCCTCGGACATCAGCCAGTTGCCGCATCTGGTGCGTGAGGACGATCGCGCGGGATTCGGCGACAAGGGCTACGTCAATAACCGACTCAAGCGCCTGGCCCGCAAGGCCGGCGTGTTCTGGGGCGTGGCGCTCAAGGGGAGCAAGCAGCACCCGCTGACCGAGGCGAACAAGCGCTTCAATCACAAGATGTCCTCGATCCGTGCGAGGGTCGAACATCTGTTCCGCGTGATCAAGCGCCAGTTCGGTTACACGAAGGTGCGCTACAAGGGGATCGCAAAGAACGCCGCGCAGGTGTTCTCGCTGATCGGACTGACCAATCTTTATTTGGCAAGGCGAGCCTTGATGAACTGACGGGCGAGATCCGCCTGCTGCGCCCGAAAACGGGCAATCGATGCCGAAACGGCGTCGAATATCAGCGGTGGCCGCGGGAAATGTATTCATTGAAGTCGATGCAACTTGCTGGCTTGGGTGGGTGCGACTGAAACGTCAATTGATCAGGGGTTTCCTAGGGATGCAATGCCTGAGAATCTGAGAATCGTTATAGGCGTTTACTATGACGATGACGATTCTGAGACTGGTTTCGAACCATACGACTCATTTTCGTATGCCGAAGCTAACCAGTCGATGCAGCGGACGGCCTTCGGCCGCCGCTGATCTCCAACGTTAGCTAGCTACGTCCATGTCTTCCCGAGGGCACAATCACCCAGGGTGTTGCGCGTGCGGCTTCTGTCAGCCACGCGGCCTCGCCAAAGAAAGTCAGGTCACCACGGATCTTATTTCTGTGGTCGGCACACGTCACAGCTACAGGTTCCTATTGCCTGCCCCATATGCGGAGACGCTGTATTCCTCTACCAGTCTGAGCATGGAGGAAGAGTTTTCTTTGACGAATTGGGTCCGCCCTGGCCCAAGCACTCTTGCACTGACGGAGTCAGAGCCGTGCAGTCGACAGCATCGGTCGCTACGGATCAATCTTTAACGACTAGGCGCTACTCATGGCAAGAGGCTGGCTGGCTGCCTGTCACTGATGCGATAGTCGAGTCTGCCGGCCCCGATCATGTTCGGTTGCGCGGTAAGCACAACTCTCTGTTGCTCACCATCTACATTCCAGTCACCACGGTCGCGGTCGGTACCGATCCAGTAGCTGAGATAGCCAACTCCCCGATACACGCGAGAAGGACGATCGACGGAGCTTTCGAACTGGCGTTTCTCACCCAAGACTTAAGACCTGGGTTTGCTAGAGCCTTTGCGGAACCCCCAGACACGCCATGACACATGTAAGTGGCTGCCTAGCGCTCCGTTCAAGCCGCTCCCCTACGGCAGGCGATTCAGCTCCAACGTTGAGGGTCCGCTTTTGCAGGACTCGATTGGCTGCTCAGGGTCGGAAGTTCGCGTTCGCCTCGCTGGGAAGCGGCTGTTCGCGGTCGCGCAAGGCCGAACGGCGGGTGCTCGGCGCATTGCCGCATGATTCGGCGCGGTTGACCAACGGCTGGATTGGCCGATGAACGGAAGGCGGGGCCGCGTGACTTGACAGGCTTGTCGTCGGCCTCGGCTGACGTCCATGCAGTGTCAAAAGGCGCGGCGGCAGCGCGGCCTAAAGCTGCTGCACGGCCCCAGCACGGTCAAACGCTAGGCCCACGATCGTTAGCAGCAAAACCGGTGCGGTTCCACCTCGCTGTACAAAGTCAGGCCGCCTCAACCATGTCCTCACCTTCCCGTGCTGCGGTCGCCGGAAGATCAGTTTCGCGGAGATTCGCGATCATCGGCCGGAGGACTTTGTCCATCTTCGCAATCGTTGTCGCGAGCCACGTTTGATACTCGGTCCATCGCGACTCGTCATCCAGGAGCACATCCGCCCTGACGATCACGGCAACGCATCCCTTCCTCTCGGGGAGTTCGTTCCATTCAAGGTCGAATCCCAAAGCGCTATGAATTTCGGCCTTCCGTTCTTCCAGATAGCGAAAGGCGCGCTTTGGGTCGATATCCGCGCAGTTGATGTAGAGGCGGGCCATGAGTTGCTGCTCCGTCCGCTTAACCACTGCCTCAAGTAAAAAGCCGGTACGGCCGAGCGCAAACTGTTGGAAGGACTGCGGCGCAGGCTTCGGAGCCCGCTGGCCTCTTGCCGCCATAAAATCACGGAATGCGGACCAGAAACGGAGTTGGAAGGACTGCGTTGTGCTGATGCGGTCAGGCTTCTCGACCTCGTCTCGGACGGCCCGGCTCCAGTCGTTGGGGCGGCAAATGATGTTGAATTTGGGCGCGGGGGCAGAGGATCCGATGCGCCAGAGCTCGATTTCAAGTCCGAAGAATTGCCAATCGTCGTGAGTGATTTCGTTCAGCCAGTCGATCGCGGCGCGGTGTTCATCCGTAAACCGCGCGGCTACCCATACGACAGTCCTCGCCTCGAGGCCGGCTGCATACGTCAAGATTTGGCCCAGGTGGCTGTGGTCGGTCTTTTCGAGTTGGTTCTCTATCAGTACATGCCGACCTGTCAGCGAATCTTTGCAGACGATGTCCGCCGCGTAAGGGCCCACTGAGACCTCCTGACCGACGAGTTCAAGGTCGAGGGCCAGTTCTCGGCCTAGAGCTAGGAGGTTATCGGCTTCGGCGAGCCAAGGCGTGAAATGATGGGCTTCGTGTTGCCAAACGTCACGTAGCTCAACGCGTTCGAGTCGTCCGAGTTCTGGCATTGTGGGTTACCGAAGTCATAGTTGGTGGGGACACGGCGCCGTAGGTCCGGTATCGCTAGGATTATGCCTCAGTGATCTGAGCCCATCACGGTCCCGGGAAGAGTAGTGCTGGGCGGAGCTCCATCACGCTTGTCGGGCACTCGCGCCTTGAGAGTCCCCGAGGCACCTCGGCATCAAACTTGAGCACATCGGCGAGCGTCTGCAGGAGATGCGCGATCCGCACCGTTATGCGACGACGGCATCCATGCCATCGGCAAGATAGTGCCAAACGGGGCTGACGCTTGTGGTCAGAGCGATGATCGGTGTGCCCGCGTTCAGATTGCCGGTATCGCCCCGGGTGTGGCGGCTGACCTCGCTGCCGCTCATCCCCGGTAGATGCATGTCCATCAGGATCGCTTCGAATCCCTGCTGTCGGCAGATTTCGAGGGCGTGCGCGCCGTCCGGAGCGGCACAGACGAGATGTCCCGCATGTTCGAGCAGCCCGCCGACTACCTGACGAATGTCGGCGCGTGCTTCGCTCGGCTGAATCCTTCGCTAACCCAATGCGTTTGCGTGGTGACGGAGGTGGTCCTCGATGAAGCTCGCGATGAAGTAGTAGCTATGGTCGTAGCCCGATTGCATGCGGAGCGTCAGCGGGTAGCCGCCACCGTCCGCAGCTGATTCCAAGACGTCCGGCCGTAGCTGCGTCGCGAGGAAGCTGTCCTGGTCCCCCTGGTCGATCAGGATCGGCAGTTTTTCGCGCGCCTGCGCAATCAGCATCGTCGCGTCCCATTCGCGCCAGCGGTCGGGGTCACTGCCCAAGTAGCGCGAGAACGCCTTTTCGCCCCAGGGGCAATTCATCGGGTTGGAGATCGGCGCGAAAGCGGAGACCGAGCGGTAGCGCCCCGGGTTGCGCAGCGCGCAGACGAGTGCGCCGTGGCCGCCCATCGAGTGGCCGAAGATGCCGCGCGCATCCGATACCGGAAAATTCTCCTCGATGAGGGCGGGCAGCTCCTCGACGACGTAGTCGTGCATGCGGTAGTGCCGCGCCCACGGCTCTTCGGTCGCGTTGAGGTAGAAGCCCGCGCCGTGCCCGAAGTCCCAGGCGCCGTCGGGGTCGCCCGGCACATCGGGCCCGCGCGGGCTGGTGTCGGGGACGACGAGGACCAGCCCGAGCTCGGCCGCGACGCGCTGCGCGCCCGCCTTCTGCATGAAGTTCTCATCGGTGCAGGTCAGCCCCGACAGCCAGTACAGCACCGGCAGCTTGCGCTCGCCGGCCTGCGGGGGCAGGTAGACGGAGAACGTCATGTCGCAGTCGAGCGTCGTCGCGCGGTGGCGGTAGCGCTTGAGCCAGCCGCCGAAGCATTTCTGGCTCGACAGATTTTCAAGAGTCATCGGAAGTTCCGCTGCGCGTCAGAAATGGATCACGGTGCGGATGCTCTTGCCTTCATGCATCAGGTCGAAGGCTTCGTTGATCCTGTCGAGCGGCAGGTTGTGCGTGATGAAGGTGTCGAGCGGGATCTCGCCCTTCTGTGCCTTCTGCACGTAGCTCGGCAACTCCGTGCGGCCCTTCACGCCGCCGAACGCGCTGCCGCGCCAGACGCGGCCGGTGACGAGCTGGAAGGGGCGCGTGCTGATCTCCTGCCCTGCGCCGGCGACGCCGATGATCGTCGATTCGCCCCAGCCCTTGTGGCAGCACTCGAGCGCCGCGCGCATCAGCTTCACATTGCCGACGCACTCGAAGGAGTAGTCGACGCCGCCATCGGTCATCGCGACGATCACGTCCTGGATCGGCTTGTCGTGGTCTTTCGGATTCACGAAATCGGTCGCGCCGAGCTGCTTCGCGATCTCGAACTTGTCCGGATTGATGTCGACGCCGATGATGCGCGAGGCCTTCGCCATCTTCGCGCCGATGATCGCGGCGAGCCCGATGCCGCCCAGCCCGAAGATCGCGACCGTGGCGCCCTCCTCCACCTTCGCCGTGTTGAGCACGGCGCCAATGCCGGTCGTGACGCCGCAGCCGAGCAGGCAGACTTTTTCGAGCGGCGCTTCCTTCGGGATCTTCGCGAGCGAGATCTCCGGCACCACCGTGTATTCGGAGAAGGTCGAGGTGCCCATGTAGTGGTAGATCGGCTTGCCCTGGTAGGAGAAGCGGGTCATCCCGTCAGGCATCAGCCCTTTGCCCTGCGTCGCGCGCACGGCCTGGCACAGGTTGGTCTTGCCCGACTTGCAGAACTTGCACTCGCGGCATTCGGCCGTGTACAGCGGGATGACGTGGTCGCCGACTGCGAGCGAGGTCACGCCCTCGCCGACCGCTTCGACGATGCCGCCGCCCTCGTGGCCGAGGATCGCCGGAAAGATGCCTTCGGGGTCGTCGCCCGACAGCGTGAAGGCGTCGGTATGGCAAACGCCGCTCGCAACGATGCGCACCAGGACCTCGCCCTTTTTCGGCGGTTCGACATCGACTTCGACAATGCGGAGCGGTTCTTTCGGCCCGAAGGCCACGGCAGCGCGCGATTTGATCATCAGAGGCTCTCTTCGAGTGGGGTTGTCGCGATATTGTAGGAGACTGGCAAACGCGGATAATTACCAAACGTGCAATTCATTGCTGCCAGGCAGCAATAATGGAAAACGTCCGCATGGATCGCTGGGAAGGCATAGATGCATTCGTGGCCGTGGCCGAGAGTGGTCGATTCGCGAACGCAGCGGCCCTGCTGGGGGTGTCGAATTCGCACGTCAGCCGCCTCATCGCGCGCCTCGAAGAGCGGCTTCAGACACGACTGTTCTACCGCAGCACGCGACAGGTGCGGCTCACCGAAACGGGTCACACCTTCCTCGCCCACTGCCGGCGCCTGCAGGATGGCTTCGACGACGCCCTGCATGCCGTGCAGGACCTGGAGGGGACGCCCAAAGGCATGTTGCGCATGACCTGCGCGCTCACGTACGGCGAGCGCTTCGTGGTGCCTCTGGTCAACGACTTCATTGCCCGCCACCCTCAACTGCGGGTCGAAATCGAGCTCACGAACCGTACCCTCGACATCGTGCAGGAAGGGTTCGACCTGGCGGTGCGCCTCGGCCGCCTCTCCGACTCGCGTCTGGTGGCCACACGCCTGGCGCCGCGCGTCATGTACCTGTGCGCGGCGCCCGACTACCTCGCCCGGCGCGGCCTCCCGACGCTGGAGGATCTGGCGCAGCATGACTGTCTGGTGGGGACCTCGGATACCTGGGTATTCCAGGCGAACGGGAGCGTGCGCACGCTGCGCGTCAGCGGACGCTGGCGCTGCAATAGCGGTCAGGCGGTGCTGGATGCGGCACTGCGCGGGTTCGGCTTGTGCCAGCTACCCGATTACTATGTGCGCGAACCGCTTGGCGATGGCCGCCTCCAGGCTCTTCTGCCGGATCTGCAGCCGCCGGACACGGCCGTGTGGGCGGTGTTTCCGGCGCAGCGCCATCGCTCACCCAAAGTGCGCCTGCTCGTGGAGCATCTGCGCCACGGGCTGTCGATGCGGCTGGAATACCAGGAGCGCGACGCCGCGCTGCGCTCACCGGCCTAGTATTCGACGCTGATGTCGGAGCTCGCCTTCATGCAGCAGCGCAGTACGTAGCCTTCGGCGCGGCACGTCTCCAGGAGCGCCCCCGAAAAGTCCTCCCGCGCCGCCGCCCTCCCCCGGGAGGTGGCACGCTCTGGACCTCCTGTATATTCGTCCCGATTCGCGGCTCGGATCACCCCTCGCGGCAGAAGTCCTTTCGCCGTCGAACACCGAGAAGTGGAGACGATAGATGGGGGACAAACTGCCTCACGCGCCGCGCAGCTTCGACAGCCGCATGCGGCACAGCAACCAGGCTTACCTGCTGGGGTCCCACGACACGCATCCGCCGATCTGCCGCCGCATCGGCTTCGTGCTGCTCGAGCACTTCTCGATGATGGCCTTCACGGGGGCTGTGGACGCGATCGTCACGGCGAACCTGATCAGCCGCAAGCCGCTGTACCGCTTCGAAACGTACAGCCTCGAAGGGGCGACGGTGCGCAGCGACCTGGGCATCAACATTTGGGTCGATGGCGAGTTGCCGGCGTTGGACACCAGGGATCTCGACATCCTGATCATCTGCGGCGGCTTCCGCTCGAACCTCGAACCGCGGCGCGCAGTCGTCGAGAAACTGCGCGAGGCGGCGCGGCGGCGCGCAATCCTCGGGAGCCTGTGGAACGGCAGCTACCTCCTCGCGCACGCCGGCTTGCTGGACGGCTACACCTGCACCGTGCATCCGGACAGCCGAGACGGCCTCGAAGAGCTGTGCCCGCAGGTCAGGCTCCTGCCCCACCCGTTCGTCATCGACCGCGACCGCATCTCGTCGGCTGGCGCGAACAGCGCGCTGGGGATGATGCTCGCGGTGATCCGCCACCATCACGGCGACGAGACGGTGCGGGGCATCGAGGAGATCCTCGCATGCGACCGGACGCTCGATGACCTCCCGGACAGCCCGATGCCGGCGCTGGTGGACGATCCCACCTTTCCGGAAGCGTTGCAGCTCATCCTGCAACTGATGAAGAACAACATCGAGGAGCCGCTGAGCATCGAGGAGCTCACCGAGCGCGCGCGGATCTCGCGACGCCGGATCGACCGGCTTTTCCAGCGCCACCTGAACACGACGCCGTCGCGCTATTACCTCGAAGCCCGCCTCACCCGCGCTCGCCGGCTCCTGCAGCAGACCAACGAGCCCATCACCGGCATCGCGATCGCCTGCGGCTTCACCCGCGCGCCGCATTTCAGCCGCTGCTACCGCGAGTTCTTCGGCGTGTCGCCTTCCCAGGCCGGCGCGCGACTTCGTCGCGGCTGATCGATTCCGGCGCACGGGTTCTGATCGTGTCGGTTGGACAGCCACGGAGCTATCGCGCCGACCGCTCATCATGATCGGTCTGAACGTTGAGCTGCGTCATGACAACGCGCGTGCCTGTGCACCCGCGTCGGCTTCGGAATCTCTGAGTTGTCGGTGGAATGCGCCGGCACGGCTCGGGAGTATCGACGGCCGCGCAACGGCTCGTTCGGAAAATCCGAATATGCCTTCGAAATTTCTCGGTTTCCCTCTCCACGGCGTGCGCCTAAGCTCCGGTCATCCGGTCGGATGACGTCAGCCGTCTCGCAGTCCTTCCCTCTCCGAGTAGCCTCGCACTCTGATCGGTTTCTCATCGCCCCTCCACACACCGACGGAGCCCCTGCATGGCGAACGAAACCACGGCGGAGACGATCCGGCGCATCGTTGAGCACCGGCGCACGCTGCCCGGCGCGCTGCTGCCGATCCTGCACGCGATCCAGGACGAAATCGGCTGGGTGCCGGAAGACGCGGTGCCGACCATCGCCACGGCGCTGCGCCTGAGCCGTGCCGAAGTGCACGGCGTCATCAGCTTCTACCACCACTTCCGCACCCGCCCGGCCGGCCGCCACGTCGTCCAGGTCTGCCGCGCAGAGTCCTGTCGTTCGATGGGCGCGGTCGCGCTCGAAGAGCACGCCAAGGCGAGCCTCGGCGTCGATTTCCATGAGACCACCGGCGACGGCGCGGTCACGCTGGAGCCCGTCTACTGCCTCGGCAACTGCGCCTGTTCGCCCGCGATCCGTATCGACGACGAGATCGTCGGCCGCGTCGACGCGAAGCGTTTCGACGCCGAGATCGCCGCGCTGCGTGCGGCGAAGGAGCCCGCATGAGCGCCCGGATCTATGTCCCGATCGACTCGACCGCGCTCTCGCTCGGTGCAGAACGCGTCGCCCGCGCGATCGCCGCGGAAGCCGCCAAGCGCGGCCTCGACGTCACCCTCGTGCGCAACGGCTCGCGCGGGATGTTCTGGCTCGAACCGCTCGTCGAGGTCGAAACCCCGGCCGGCCGCATCGCCTACGGCCCGGTGCAGGCGGACGACGTGTCCGGCCTGTTTGAAGCCGACTTCCTCGCCGGCGCCGCCCACCCGCTCGCCCTCGGCCGCGTAGAGGACCAGCCCTGGTTTACCGGCCAGCAGCGCCTGACCTTCGCGCGCGTCGGCCTGACCGACCCGCTGTCGCTCGACGACTACCGCTCGTACGGTGGCTTCGAAGGCCTCACCCGCGCGCTCGCGCAATCCGGCGCTGAAACGGTCGCCCAAGTCACCGACTCTGGCCTGCGCGGCCGCGGGGGCGCAGCCTTCCCGACCGGCATCAAGTGGCGGACCGTGCTCGACGCCGCAGCCGACCGCAAGTACGTCGTCTGCAACGCCGACGAAGGCGATTCGGGCACCTTCTCCGACCGCATGTTGATGGAAGGGGACCCCTACTGCCTGATCGAAGGCATGACGATCGCCGCCGTCGCGGTCGGTGCCACGCAGGGCTACATCTACCTGCGTTCGGAATATCCGCATGCCTTCCGCACGCTGCAGGCTGCAATCGGCTGTGCGCGTGACGCGGGCTACCTCGGCTCCGACGTGATGGGCTCGGGCAAGGCCTTCGAACTCGAAGTCCGCATGGGCGCCGGCGCCTACATCTGCGGCGAAGAGACCTCGATGCTCGAGAGCCTCGAAGGCAAGCGCGGAACGGTGCGCGCGAAGCCGCCGCTGCCTGCCATCGCGGGCCTCTTCGGCAAGCCGACGGTCATCAACAACGTCATGAGCTTCGCGTCCGTGCCGGTGATCCTCTCGCGCGGCGCCGCCTTCTACCGCGACTACGGCATGGGCCGTTCGCGCGGCACCCTGCCCTTCCAGCTCGCCGGCAACCTCAAGCGCACCGGGCTCGTCGAGTGCGCGTTCGGGCTCACGCTGCGCGAACTCCTGTACGACTATGGCGGCGGCTCCGCGAGCGGTCGCCCGATCCGCGCCGTGCAGGTCGGCGGCCCGCTCGGCGCCTACGTCCCCGAGTCGCAGTTCGACGTGCCGCTCGACTATGAAGCCTACGTCAGCATCGGCGCGATGATCGGCCACGGCGGCATCGTCGCCTTCGACGACACGGTCGACATGGCCGGGATGGCGCGCTACGCGATGGAATTCTGCGCCATCGAATCCTGCGGCAAATGCACGCCCTGCCGTATCGGCTCGACCCGCGGCGTCGAAGTCATCGACCGCATCATCGCCGGCGAGGAGCGCGCGAAGAACATCGCGCTGCTCGGCTCACTGTGCGACACGATGCTCGGCGGCTCGCTGTGCGCACTCGGCGGCATGGCGCCCTACCCCGTGCAGTCCGCGCTGACGCACTTCCCCGAAGATTTCGGCGTTCCGCGCGCCGACAAGCAGGCGGCGGCCTGAAGCCGCGCCGAGGAGCAATAACATGAGTCTCGCCCGCGACACGGACTACGGCACCCCCAAACGCGAGTCCGACGAGATGGTCACCCTGACGATCGACGGCGTCGAGATCACCGTGCCGGTCGGCACCTCGGTGATGCGCGCCGCCCAGGAAATCGACATCGCGATCCCCAAGCTCTGTGCGACCGACAGCATCGAGCCCTTCGGCTCCTGCCGCCTGTGCGCGGTTGAGATCGAAGGCCGCCGCGGCTACCCGTCGTCCTGCACGACGCCGGTCGAACCCGGCATGGTCGTGCGCACGCAGACGTCCAAGCTCGCCGATCTGCGTCGCGGCGTGATGGAGCTTTATATCTCCGATCACCCGCTCGACTGCCTCACCTGTCCCTCGAACGGCAACTGCGAATTGCAGGACATGGCCGGCGTCGTCGGCCTGCGCGAAGTGCGCTACACGACTCCAAGCAGCATCCAGAACAAGAACCACTTCGACGCAGCCAGCCGCGCGCCTGTCGACAGCTCCAACCCCTACTTCGCCTACGACCCGTCAAAATGCATCGTCTGCAACCGCTGCGTGCGCGCCTGTGAGGAAACACAGGGCACCTTCGCGCTGACGATCGCCGGCCGCGGCTTCGATTCGCGCGTGAGCCCCGGCCAGGGCCAGAGCTTCATGGACTCCGAATGCGTCTCCTGCGGTGCCTGCGTCCAGGCTTGTCCGACTGCGACGCTGATGGAGAAATCGGTCATCGAAATGGGCCAGGCCGAGCGCAGCCTCGTCACGACCTGCGCCTACTGCGGCGTCGGCTGTTCCTTCAAGGCAGAGATGAAGGGCAACGAAGTCGTGCGGATGGTGCCGCACAAGGACGGCCATGCGAACCATGGCCACTCCTGCGTCAAGGGCCGCTTCGCGTGGGGCTACGCGACCCACCCCGACCGCATCACGACGCCGATGATCCGTGCGAGCATCGACGAGCCCTGGCGCAAGGTCAGCTGGGAAGAAGCGATCGCCTACGCCGCATCCGAACTCCGCCGCATCCAGGCGAAGCACGGCCGCAGTTCGGTCGGCGCGATCACCTCGTCGCGCTGCACGAACGAAGAGACCTACCTCGTGCAGAAGCTCGTGCGTGCGGCCTTCGGCAACAACAACGTCGACACCTGCGCCCGCGTCTGCCATTCGCCGACCGGCTACGGCCTGAAGCAGACCCTCGGCGAGTCCGCCGGCACGCAGACCTTCGATTCGGTGATGCAGTCCGACGTCGTGCTCGTGATCGGCGCGAACCCGACCGACGGCCACCCGGTATTCGGCTCGCAGCTCAAGCGCCGCCTGCGCCAGGGCGCGAAGCTCGTCGTCATCGACCCGCGCGAGATCGACCTCCTGAAGGGCGCGCACTATGAGCCCGCCTACCACCTGAAGCTCAGGCCCGGCACCAACGTCGCGATCGCCAACGCGCTCGCGCACGTGATCGTCACCGAAGGTCTCGTCGCGGAAGACTTCGTCGCCGAACGCTGCGACCCGGCCTCCTTTGCAATGTGGCGCGAGTTCGTCGCGCGCCCGGAAAATTCGCCCGAAGCGACCGCCGAGATCACCGGCGTCCCCGCCGAGGCCGTGCGCGGCGCAGCCCGCCTCTATGCCGGCGGCGGCAACGGCGCGATCTACTACGGTCTGGGCGTCACCGAACACAGCCAGGGCTCGACGATGGTCATGGCGATCGCGAACCTCGCGATGGCGACCGGCAACGTCGGCCGTCTGGGTGTCGGCGTGAATCCGCTGCGCGGCCAGAACAACGTGCAGGGCTCCTGCGACATGGGTTCCTTCCCGCACGAGCTGCCGGGCTACCGTCACGTCTCGGACGGCTCGGTGCGCGGCCTCTTCGAAAACGCCTGGGGCGTGACGCTCGACGCCGAGCCGGGGCTCCGCATCCCGAACATGTTCGAAGCGGCCCTCGACGGCAGCTTCCTCGGTCTGTACTGCGAGGGCGAGGACATCGCGCAGTCCGACCCGAACACGCACCACGTCGAGGCGGCGCTGCGTGCGATGGAATGCGTCGTCGTGCAGGACATCTTCCTCAACGAGACCGCGAAGTACGCGCACGTCTTTCTGCCCGGCGCGAGCTTCCTCGAGAAGAACGGCACCTTCACCAACGCGGAGCGCCGCATCTCCCGCGTGCGCAAGGCGATGCCGCCGCTCGCCGGCAAGGAGGACTGGGAGGTCACCGTCGATCTCGCCAACGCTCTGGGCTACCCGATGAACTACGCACACCCGTCCGAGATCATGGACGAGATCGCGCGCCTGACCCCGACCTTCCACGGCGTCAGTTATGAGCTGCTCGACCGGCTCGGCAGCGTGCAGTGGCCCTGCACCGACGCCACGCCCGAAGGCACGCCGATCATGCACATCGACAGTTTCGTGCGCGGCAAGGGCCGCTTCATGCCCACCGAGTACGTGCCGACCGAGGAGAAGGTCACGAAGCGCTACCCGCTGCTGCTGACGACCGGACGCATCCTGTCGCAGTACAACGTCGGCGCGCAGACGCGACGCACCGCCAACGTCGCCTGGCACGGCGAGGACCGGCTGGAGATCCACCCGCAGGACGCCGTGGACCGCGGCATCCGCGAGGGCGACTGGGTCGGCATCGCGAGCCGCGCCGGCGAGACGGTGCTGCGCGCGACGATCACGGAGCGCGTTCAGCCGGGCGTCGTCTACACGACCTTCCACTTCCCCGAATCCGGCGCAAACGTCATCACCACCGACAACTCGGACTGGGCGACGAACTGCCCCGAGTACAAGGTCACCGCCGTCGAAGTGATGCCCGTCGCGCAACCGTCGGAATGGCAGCAACGCTATCGACAGCATCACCGCAAACAGACCGCGCTGCTGCGGGGCGACGCCGCCGCGGTGCAGGCGCTCGCCGGCAGCGGGGAACGTGCGTGAGCGCCTTCATCCAACCGCAGTGGTGTCGTAGGGCGGATGAGCCGCGTAGCGGCGTTATCCGCCGTATGCGCAATCCGGGGAGCCGGCATACGGCGGAAAGCGCTGCGCTCTTCCGCCCTACGTTCTGCGGCGCCCCGACAGGCGTTGACGAATGGAGGGTAGTCGAATGACTGCTAGTGCCCAACCGAAACCCGACGCCTGCCCCGCGTTCGATGCCGTGCAGTGGGACGCACGCGCCACCGTCCTCGCGTGCAGGCTCGTCGACGGCGAAACGCTCGCGAGCGTCGAGAACGTCATCGAGGAAGTGCCGGTCGCGCTGGTCTACAACGGCATCTCGCACGCCGTGATGCTCGCGAGCCCGAACGACCTGGAGGACTTCGCGCTCGGCTTCAGCCTGTCGGAAGGCATCCTGCAAAGCCCCGGCGAGCTCTACGACTGCGAAGTCGTCCATAGCGCCAAGGGCATCGAAGTGAGCCTCGAGATCGCCGCCGCGCGAATGTTCGGCCTGAAGGAGCGGCGGCGCAACCTCGCCGGCCGCACCGGCTGCGGACTGTGCGGCGTGGATAGTCTCGAGGCAGCGGTGCGCCCACCCGCCCCGGTCGCGCCACGCACCGCGGTACGCGCCTCGGCGATCCAGCGCGCCCTCGCGGAACTCAACGCCTGGCAGCCACTGCATCGCGCGACCGGCGCCGCACACGCCGCCGCCTGGGCCGACGACGACGGCAAGCTGCGACTCGTGCGTGAAGACGTCGGCCGCCACAACGCCCTCGACAAGCTCGCGGGCGCCCTCGCCACCCGCCGCACAAACACCGCAGACGGCTTCGCGCTCGTCACAAGCCGCGCAAGCTACGAAATGGTGCACAAAGCCGCCGCCGCCGGCATCGGCGTCCTCGCCGCGATCTCGGCCCCGACCGCCTTCGCGGTGCGCGTCGCCGATGCCGCGCATGTCACGCTGATCGGGCTCGCCCGCACCGGGCGCCTGACGGCCTACACCCACCCTGATCAACTCCTCGGAACCTGAGCGATGGACATCGACAATCTCGTGAAAATGGCCAACCAGATCGGCCGCTTTTTCGAAGCCTGGCCGGACCGCGCCGCAGCGCGGCAGGAGGTCGCGGATCACCTAACGCGCTTCTGGGAGCCGCGTTTGCGCGAGGCACTTGCCGAACGGATTAACACTGACGACTCTGCATGCGTCGGCGTTACTCCCCTTGTCGCGGAGGCCGTCGCAATGCTTTTTCCCGCCGGACACACCGGGTAGCGCCCCACGCTGCATTGCCTGCGGCTTCTAGTCAGAGTCCGATTCAGGCCAAGACAGGGACGATGATCGACTCAAAACCGTGATCACCCGACGGCTACGAAGGCGCTCTTTCTTCGCCCCCTGTTCGGCTGAATGGCCGGTTTGCAAAACCTCCGACGTCAGATCACGGTCGACAGTTGCTTTAGATGGTCAAAAAAAAGAGGGAATGACGACAACGGGTCGCCGCCCGCCTGCCGTTTGATCGCATCACCGGTCCAAGTGCTCATCGCAAAGCGACAACGGTAATCACATCCGATCGGAACGGGTGATCAGGAACGATCGAAATGCGTAGCCCGCTGCCCCTTCAGGGCTGCGAGCTGCCTTTATCGTTCGATGACCAGATCGCTCCGCGGCGTGCTGCAGCAGGGGAGGATCATGCCCTGGTCAATTTCGCGCTGGCGGATGCCGCCGCCGTGGACCATGTCCACCTCGCCGGACACGAGGCGCGACTTGCAGGTGCCGCATACGCCTTTCGCGCAGGACGAGGGCAGTCGCAGGCCGGCGGCGCGTGCGGCATCGAGCAGTTTCTGGCCGGGGGCGCAGACGACAGTGCGGCCGCTTTTCGCGAATTCGACGCTGAAACCGGTCACCTCGACGGCCCCTGTCTCCTCGGTGAGGGGAACACCCTCGCCTTCCTGTTCGCCCGGCGCGTCCGCGAAACTGAAGCTTTCCTCGTGATAGTGCTTCATGTCGAAGCCGCCTTCGCTCAACAGGGCTCGAACGGCCGCCATGTAGGGCGCCGGACCGCAGCAGAATACTTCCCGCTCGGCGAAGTCGGGCGCGATGCGCTTGAGTAGCGCCAGATCGAGGTAGCCGGTCGGCGACGCCCAGTCGGGCTCGCTGCCCCGCCCTTCGCAGACGAATGCGGTCCGGAAGCCGGGCTGGTTCGCGGCGAGCAGGCCCAGTTCGCGACGGAAGACGATGTCCGCGGGCGTGCGGGCGTTATGCACGAAGACAACGTCTCGGTCCTCGCCGAGGTCATGGAAGCTGCGCGACATGGACATCAGCGGTGTGATTCCTGAGCCACCGGACAGGAACAGGTACTTGCCGGCGGGATGCAGCGCGCACGCGAACTCGCCGCTCGGCCCCAGCGCGCGGACGCTCATGCCTGCAGCAAGATTGTCATGGAGCCAGTTGGAGACAGTGCCACCGGTCACGCGCTTGACCGTGATCGACAAGGTGTCGGGGCGCGTCGGCGAAGACGAGATCGTGTAGCAACGATTGACCGTCGCGCCGTCGATTTCCAGTTCGAGCGTGAGGAACTGACCCGGCAGGAAGCGGACCAGACCGGGCGTGCGGGGGCGAAAGATGAAGCTCTTGACGTCGTGCGTCTCCTGGCGCACTTGGCAGCAGACCAGGACGTCGTCGTCCTCCGTGTTCCACAGAGGGGGCACGAGTTGCCATAGCCATACATCACGAGTAATCGGTCCGTTCATGCTGAATACTTCCTCGGGAATCCAGGCCCCGCGGGCGTAGCGGACGCCAGTGCGGGGAGTTGCTGTGACGGGCGGAACGCCGGCGGATGCAGGCTTTCCGCCTCACGGCGGGCCGGGATGGCCCATCGCACATCCCGGCTCGGTCAATTACTCCACAGTCGCCTCCAGGCGCCCCACGTACCAGTTCGCGAACTTCTCGACCAGCTCCTCGGTGTAGGGCGAATACGGCCCCGGCTCGTAGGCCGGATCGGCGATGCCGCGCTGGGACATCTCTACCAGCTCGCGGTCCTGCTGGTTGGTTGCGCGCCACACGGCGGTGAGGTTGGCGGGCTCCGTGAGGTCGCGGAAGGCCTGGACCTGCTCGATGTTCGAAGGCGAGGGTTGGTAGCCGAAGCCGTACTCGTACAGGGAGATCGTCAGTTCCGGGTGATTACTCACGCAGTGATAGCACTCCCGGTTGTTCTCCATGACCAGCTTCCAGTTGCCGGCTTCAACGATCTCGTCCTGAACGGCGATCTTGCAGTCGGTGAGCTGGTGCGGCGCGATGTAGCGCGACATCGTCTCGCGCATCCGGGCGAAGTCTTCGGGCGGGTTTTCCGCGAGACAGACGAAGATGAGGCCCGCGACGCTTTCGACATGGACGCGCTTGAGGCCGCGCCCGGAGGGGTCGAAGTCCTCGCCCATGTGCTCGGCATAGATGAGCTTGCCGGACAGGTCGTAGGTCCATTGATGGTAGGGGCAGACCAGGTTGCCGACACTGCCCTTGTGCGCGTTGCACAGCTGCGCCCCGCGATGGCGGCAGACGTTGTGGAAGGCGCGCAGCTCCATGTCGTCGTTGCGCAGCACGACGACAGAGGCGCGTCCGAGCTTGACCGTGAAATAGTCGCCCGCCTCGGGGATGTCGGGCTCGACGCCGACGTAGATCCAGTGCCGTCCGAAGATCGCTTCCATGTCCAGGTCGAAGATCTCCTGGCTGGTGTAGAACTGCGCATCCAGGCTGTGCCCGCGACGCCGGGCGGCGAGGAGTTCCCTCACCTCGTTACTCACTTTCATTTTTTTCCAAAGCGGCAGTCACGACGGCCACGTTGCCGCGCGTGCTCAATGCAACAAGCGACCGGATACCCCCGGCAGCGATCCGCTCCACCTCCGCCGGCTCTTCTCTTTCTGGCCCATCCCCTGACCCGACAGCGAGCATGGCGCAATTCGCTATTCCCGGGTCGCTCCTTGTTATGTCAGCGCTCCCCTCCATCCGCATACTCACTGTAACGACGGTCGTTACACTATGGAGAGCGAGACAATGACTACCACCGAAATCCGCCGGCGCGGCGGTCGCAGCGGAAGCGAAGCACGCCGTGCGGCGCGGTCACGCGGGCAAGGCATGAGCGCGCCGTACATCAGCCGCAAAGTTCCCTTCTACGAAGTCCTCGACGAAGAAGGGCTCGCGGTCATCGAGCACAACGCCGACACGATCCTCGAGGAAGTCGGCATCGATTTCCGCGACGACCCCGAGGCGCTGCAGATCTGGCGCGACGCGGGCGCCGACGTGCGGGGCGAGCGGGTGCGCATGCCGCGCGGCATGTGCCGCAAGCTGATCCAGGACGACGCGCCGCGCGAGTTCACGCAGGTCGCGCGCAATCCCGAGCGCAGCGTGCGCATCGGCCGGGCCAACACCGTCTTCGTGCCCGCGTACGGCTGCCCGTTCATCCACAACCTCGACGACGGCCGCCGCTACGGCACCGTCGAGGACTTCCGCAACTTCGTCAAGCTCGCCTACCTGTCGCCCGGCCTCCACCACTCCGGCGGCACGATCTGCGAGCCCGTGGACCTGCCGGTCAACAAGCGCCACTTCGACATGGTCTACAGCCACATGAAGTACTCGGACAAGTGCTTCATGGGTTCGGTCACGCACCCCGAGCGCGCACAGGACACCGTCGAGATGGCGAAGATCCTGTTCGGCGACCAATGGATCGACCCGGAAACCGGCAAGCCGCGCACCGCCGTGATCAACCTGATCAACGCCAACTCGCCGATGACCTTCGACGACACCATGCTTGGTGCGGCGAAGGTCTACGCGCGCAACAATCAAGCCTGCATCGTCACCCCCTTCATCCTCGCCGGCGCCATGTCGCCTGTTACGGTAGCCGGCACCGCCGCCCAGACGCTCGCCGAGGCGATGGCCGGCATGGCCTTCGTGCAGCTCGTCAACCCGGGCGCCCCGGTCGTGTTCGGCAGCTTCGCCAGCTCGATGTCGATGCAATCCGGCGCGCCGACCTTCGGCACGCCCGAGCCCGCCTTGGTACTGTACGTGATGGCCCACCTCGCGCGCCGCCTAGGCGTGCCCTTCCGCTCCGGCGGATCGCTCACAGCCGCGAAGATCCCCGATGCGCAAGCCGCGAGCGAGAGCGCCAACACGCTCCTGCCGACCGCACTGGCGGGAGTGAACTTTGCGCTCCACACCGCGGGCTGGCTCGAAGGCGGACTGGCGATGGGCTACGAGAAGTTCATTATGGACGCCGACCAGGCCGGCATGATGCAGACTCTCATGGGCGGCGTGGACATGTCCGCAAACGGCCAGGCGATGGACGCGATCCGCGAGGTCGGCCCGGGCAAGCACTTCCTCGGCTGCGCCCACACCCAGGCCAACTTCGAGAATGCTTTTTACCGCTCGCCGATTGCCGATAACAACAGCTTCGAGCAGTGGGAGGCCGAAGGCCGACTGGACATGGCACAACGCGCCAACGCGCGCTGGAAGAAAATGCTGGCCGAGTACGAAGCACCCGAGCTCGATCCGGCCATCGACGAGGCCCTTCAGGCCTACATCCGGCGGCGCAAGGAATCCTTCCCGGATTCGAACACCTGAGACACGCGGCGCAGCGGCCGCCGCACGGGTCTCGTCCCGCGCGGCGCCGCGCCCGGTCTTCCTCTCATGCGCCGGCCGGCCCCAACTCCAGCCTCAACTTGCGCTCATTGGGAAGCATCACACCGAGGAGCCCGGAGCACACCGCCACCCCGAACATGATCACGTAGATCGGCTCGAATGAAGGATCGAAACACTGCCTCGAAGGTGTTGGACGCGGCGAGGAGCGCCGCCTTGCGCTCCTGGAGGCGGTGGATGTGGCTGGGGGTGGCGCCCAGCGGAACCCCCTGGAATGAAAAAAGGGACCGAAGTCCCTTTTTTCAACCCCTACGGAACTCAGCGGAATCCGTAGCAGTGCATCTGGAGCGGGAAACGAGTCTCGAACTCGCGACCTCAACCTTGGCAAGGTTGCGCTCTACCAACTGAGCTATTCCCGCATGTACTTGCAGAACCTGTCACCACCAGGATTGGCGCGGGCTTCCGACCCACAGCCACTCCCTTTTGCCACCGCTCGACATCCGTCTGCGTTGTCGAGGCGCGCATCATGCCGCATGTCTGCGCTTTCTGCAAGCGCCCTATAACGGCGTGCTCGGGTTCTCAACGGTGACGACCAGCGCCGAAGTGGATCGGAGCTGATTTCGCGAAGGGACTTCGCGTCGTTCACAGCCGAAGCGGACGGGCCGACGCCGCCTTCGAGGCGGTCAGCGACATGGCCTTGCGACAACAATATCGTCCTGGCGCTCGCGGCGCGGGTTGTCCCCGCACTGGTCGCAGCCCGGATGGTTCAAGAGCTGCTGCAGCAACTCGGCGGTCAGCCGCCCTACGCGAAGCCCGTCGTCGTGTAATTCCGATCGCGCCCCCCGTCCTCGCGATCGGCGCGCGCGAGTTACAATGCCGCCTCCTTTGCTGCACTGCGGAGCGCCCCGATGCCCCTTGCCCAAACCGAAAACCTGAACATCCTCGCGGCCGATCACATGCCCTCTCCGGAGGAGATCAAGTCGCGCGTGCCGCTGACCGAACGCGCGGCCGCGACGGTGGTCGCGGGCCGCCGCGCGCTCGACGACATCCTCGATCGCAAGGACAGCCGCCTGTTCGTCGTCGTCGGGCCGTGCTCGATTCACGACCCGATGGCCGGTCTGGACTATGCGCGCCGGCTGAAATCGCTCGCCGACGACGTCGCCGAAACGATGGTCCTGGTGATGCGGGTGTACTTCGAGAAGCCGCGGACGTCGACCGGCTGGAAGGGCTTCATCAACGATCCACACATGGACGACTCCTTCCGCATCGATGAAGGCATGGAGAAGGCGCGCCGCTTCCTGCTCGACGTCAACGAGATCGGCCTGCCCGCGGCGACCGAAGCGCTCGACCCGATTGCCCCCCAGTATTACGGCGACCTGATTTCCTGGACCGCGATCGGCGCCCGCACCTCCGAATCCCAGACCCACCGCGAAATGGCATCCGGTCTGTCGACACCCGTCGGCTTCAAGAACGCGACCGACGGCGATCTCGAAGTCGCGATCAACGCGATCGTATCCGCGTCGCACCCGCACAGCTTCCTCGGCATCAACAAGCAGGGCCAGTCGGCGATCCTGCGCACGCGCGGCAATCGTTACGGCCACGTCGTGCTGCGAGGCGGCGGCGGCCGGCCGAACTACGACACGGTGTCGATCTCGCTCGCCGAACAGGCGCTGGCGAAGGCGAAGCTCCCCGCGAACATCGTCGTCGATTGCTCGCACGCGAACTCGTGGAAGAAGCCCGAACTGCAGCCGCTGGTGATGAAGGACGTCGTGCACCAGATCCGCGAAGGCAACCGCTCGGTCGTCGGGCTGATGATCGAAAGCTTCATCGAGCCCGGCAATCAGCCGATCCCGGCGGACCTGTCGCAGCTTAAGTACGGCTGCTCGGTCACCGACGCTTGCGTCGGCTGGGAGACGACCGAGGACACGCTCCGCAAGGCTGATCGCGTGCTGCGCGAGGCCCTGCAACACCGGAGCGCGTCCGCATGAATCTCGTCGTGCAGGGCGAGGACGTCGACTCGGTCGCCCTGAAGAATCTCGCGAAGCTCTGCGGCGCGAGCGCCATCGAACAGATCACGCCCGAAGCCTTCCGCCTGCTCGCGACGACCCGCAGCGAGCAGATCGCGTCCTTGTGCGCCGAGGCCCAGCTCGACTGGGCCTGGGTGCCGAATGGACGCAAGCTCGCGGACTTCGGGCTCTTCGTCACCGACATGGACTCGACGCTGATCAACATCGAGTGCATCGACGAAATCGCCGACATGCAGGGGCTGAAGGCGGAAGTCGCCGCGATCACCGAAGCGGCGATGCGCGGCGAGATCGATTTCAGGGAATCGCTGAAGCGGCGGGTCGCCCTGCTCGCGGGACTGCCCGAATCCGCGCTTGGCGAAGTCTACGAACGGCGGCTGCAGTTGAATCCGGGCGCGGAGCGACTGATGCGCGGACTGAAGGCCGCCGGCATCCACACCGTTCTGGTCTCGGGCGGCTTCACGTATTTCACCGAGCGCCTGAAGGTCCGGCTCGGCTTCGACGAGGCGCACGCAAACGTGTTGGAAGTCCGCGACGGGCGATTGACCGGCCATGTCGTCGGCCCGATCGTCGATGGAGACGCAAAGGCTGCACACCTGCGGCGGACACGCGAGCGGCTGGGTCTGCGGCCCGACCAGGTGATCGCCGCCGGCGACGGCGCGAACGACATCCCGATGCTCACCGAAGCCGGCTTCGGCGTCGCCTACCGAGCGAAACCGATCCTGCGCGACGCGACCGACTGCCGGCTCGATCACGTCGGGCTCGACGGCGTACTGAATCTCTTCCGGTAGCCGTCAAGTTCGCTCGACGTGGGCGAGGATCGCGTTCAGCATCGCGGCGCCGAGCCGTTTGCTGCGTGCGCCGTTCCAGCCGGTCTGCCCGTCGGGCAGATTGGCGTTGTCCTTGAAAGGCATCTCGAGCGTCAGCGAAACGCAGCCGAAGCGGTGCGCGACCCATTTGCTCGCGAGCGTTAGTAGCTCCTCGCCGAAACGTCCTGGCTGGTAGCCGTGTTCCGTCTGGAAGTCCGGGCTCGCGGCCGCGAGGGCGGCAACGAGACGGGCCTGCTGCGCGGCCATCTCGGGCGTGAATCCGGGCACTTCCTCGGCGGTCGAGAAGAACACATACGGCAGCGATTCGTCGCCGTGGATGTCGAGAAAGAGCGCGCAACCGCTCGCCTCCATCGACCCCCGGACGTGGAACACCTCGGGACTCGCAGCGGCGTCCGGCGCGCGCCATTCGCGATTGAGATTCCGCCCGGCGGCGTTCGTGCGCAGGTTGCCGCGGATCGCACCGTCCGGATTCATGTTCGGCACGATGTACAGGACTGCCTGCTCGCGGATGCGGCGTGCGACCGGGTCGGCGCTGTCGAGCAGACGTTCCAGCAGCCCCTCGACGAACCATTCCGTCATCGTTTCGCCAGGATGCTGGCGCGCGATGATCCAGACGGGCTTGCGCCCAGGCGCCGGGCGTCCGACGACGACGCGATCGACGTCGCGTCCTTCGACCGTCGTGCCGACGTTCTCGACCTCGGCAAACGGCGACATCTCCGCCCAGCCGAGCAGGTCGAGGTGGCGCTCGTGCGAGTACGGCTCGAAATACGCGTAATAGACGCTGTTGCGCTCCGGTGTGTGTTCGACGACGAGCCGCCCGTCCTCGACGCTCGTGCCGGGCACGCGGAACCAGTTTCGCCGATCGTACGACGCGACGCAGCGGTAGCCCGGCCAGCCGTCCGGGTACGCGGCGTCGGCGGCGTTCTCGAACGTCATCCGCAGCGCGCGACCCGCGGCGCCCTGCAGCCTGAAATGGAACCACTGGCGGAAATCCGCCGCGTTGTCGGCGCGCAGACGCAGCCGGATGTCCTGCGGATCGTCGAGGCTGACGACCTCGATCGCACCGGCGTCGAAGTTGTGGCTGATCTTCATCGTTTTCTCCCCCGCCTTCAGTCGATGCGCCGGCGGAACACCGGCCGGTCGTCGTCGGAAGCGTCGGCGGCGAACGCATACCCTTCGTAGTCGAATCCCCGCAGCCCGGCGACATCGTCGATACGGTTGCGGATCGCGTAACGGCACATCAGGCCGCGCGCCCGTTTCGCGTAGAAGCTGATGATCTTGTAGCGCCCGCCCTTCCAATCCTGGAACACCGGCACGACGACGCGGGCGCCGAGCTTCGCCGGTTTCACGGACTTGAAATATTCCTCGGAGGCGAGGTTCACGAGCACCGGCGCGCCTCCCGTTCCGGTTTCGCGCTCGGCCGCGAGCAGATTCTTCAGCGCGTCGGTGAGCGTGTCGCCCCAGAACGCATAAAGGTTCCGCCCGCGCGGATTATCGAGCCGCGTGCCCATCTCGAGGCGATACGGCTGAATCAGGTCGAGCGGACGCAACAGCCCGTACAGGCCGGACAGAATGCGCAGGTGATCCTGCGCCCAGCCGAACTCCTCGCGCGACAGACTCTTCGCATCGAGCCCCTCATACACGTCACCGTTGAACGCGAGCACGGCCTGCTTCGCGTTGCCCGCGGTAAATGGCGGGGACCAGGCTTCGTAGCGGGCGACGTTCAACGCGGCAAGCTGATCCGAAAGACTCATCAGGTCCGCGACCTCCGCCGGGCTTTTCCGCCGGAGAATCCCGATCAATTGTCCGGCCTCGCGCAGGTAGTCGGGCCGCGTGTGGGTATCGAGGACGGGGGGCGTATCGAAATCGAGCGCCTTCGCCGGAGAAATCACGAAAATCATCGGGCCGCTTGTTGTCGTGTTGGGGAGCCGGGCCATGGTAGCAAAAGGCGCCGCAAGAGGCTCAACCCGCCGGGCTGCAACGGCTCCCTCGCTCGCCGCGCGCCCAGACGCTTCGCCCCGCAACGCTTCGCCGCATACCGCTTCAACTCATCCGACTCCCGGTTCCCCTCCGGGTTTGACATGAGCCCGTGGATTGCGCGACATTCCCCGTCCCAACCGGCCGGAATCCCGATGTCCCCTTCGTCCCTGCTCGAGCGCTCCCTCCGGAGCGTCTGGCATCCGTGTACCCAGATGAAACAGCACGAGACCTTGCCCCTCGTGCCGATCGTCCGCGGCGAAGGCCCGTGGCTCGTCGATGACAGCGGCCGGCGCCTGCTCGACGGCATCAGCTCCTGGTGGGTCAACCTGTTCGGACATTGCAATCCGCGGATCAACGCGGCGCTGCGCGAGCAGCTCGAAACGCTCGAACACGTGATGCTCGCCGGCTTCACGCACGAGCCGGTGGTCCAGCTCTCGGAGCGGCTCGCCGCGCTGACGGGCCACCGCCTCGGCCATGCGTTCTACGCGTCCGATGGCGCTTCGGCGACCGAGATCGCGCTAAAGATGAGCGCGCACTACTGGCGCAACGCCGGGCGCCCCGAAAAATCCCGCTTCGTCAGCCTCGCCGGGAGCTATCACGGCGAGACGGTCGGCGCGCTCGCGGTCACCGACGTCGCGATCTTTCGCGACGCCTACGCGCCGCTCGTCCGCGCCGGGACGACGGTCCCGACCCCCGATGCCCGGCTCGCCCTGCCCGGCGAAACCGCGGCCGACGTCGCCCGCCGCGCCGCCGCCGGGCTCGAAGCACATCTCGCACAGCATCACGCGCAGACCGCGGCGCTGATCGTCGAGCCGCTCGTGCAGGGCGCGTCCGGCATGGTGATGTACGACCCCGAATACCTGCGCCGCGCGCGCGAACTGTGCGACCGCTACGAAGTGCATCTCGTCGCCGACGAGATCGCCGTCGGCTGCGGCCGCACCGGCACGTTCTTCGCGTGCGAGCAGGCCGGGATCTGGCCCGATTTCCTATGCCTGTCGAAAGGCATTTCCGGCGGCTACCTGCCGCTGTCGCTCGTGCTGTCGACGGGCGCGATCTTCACCGCGTTCTATGACGACTCCGCCGCGCGCGGCTTCCTGCACTCGCATTCCTACACCGGCAATCCGCTCGCATGTCGGGCCGCGCTCGCGACCCTCGACATTTTCGAACAGGACGACGTGCTCGCCGCGAACCGGCTCCTCGCGCGGCAACTCGGCGACGGGATTCGCGAGCGCTTCGACGGTCACGCGCGCGTTCGGCACCTGCGCCAGCGCGGCATGATCATCGCATTCGACGTCGACACCGAGCGGGCCGATTTCTCGCGGCGCTTCTTCGCGGCGGGCCTCGACCACGGCGTGCTGCTCCGACCGATCGGCAACACGGTCTATTTCATGCCGCCCTACGTGATCGGCGCCGAGGAGATCCGCCACCTCGTCGACGGCGCCGCGGCAGCGCTCGCCGCCGCGCTCGCGTGAAGCCGATGCTGCTCGAGCAGTTGAAGGCCGATCTCGCCGAACTCGATGCCCGCTCGCTGAAGCGCGTGCGCCGCAGCCTCGACACGCCGTGCGGCCCGCGTGCGCGCGTCGACGGCCGCGAGATGCTCGCCTTCTGCAGCAACGACTATCTCGGGTTTGCCGCCGAGCCGTCCCTCGTCGCGGCGCTGCAGGCCGGCGCCGAACGCTGGGGGGCCGGTTCGGGCGCATCGCACCTCGTCAGCGGCCACTACGCCGTGCACGACGAACTCGAAGCACGCCTCGCAGCGTTCGTCGGTTGCGAGCGCGCGCTGTATTTCTCGACCGGTTTCATGGCGAACACCGGCGTGATCCCGGCGCTCGTCGGCCGCGGCGACGCGATCTTCGCCGACCGGCTGAACCACGCGTCGCTCGTCGACGGGGCGCTGCTGTCCCGTGCGGACCTGCAACGCTATGCGCACGCCGATCCAGCCGCCCTCGAACGCGGGCTCGCGACGAGCGGCGCCCGGCGCAAGCTGATTGTCACCGATTCGGTGTTCAGCATGGACGGCGACGTCGCGCCGCTCGCCGCGCTGCTCGATCTCGCCGAGCGCTTCGACGCGTGGCTGATCGTCGACGACGCGCACGGTTTCGGCGTCCTCGGACCACAGGGGCGCGGCGCGCTCGCCGAAGCCGGGCTCGCATCCTGGCGCCTGATTTACATCGGCACGCTCGGCAAGGCCGCAGGCGTCTCGGGCGCTTTCGTCGCGGGCGAGGCCGACGTCATCGAATGGCTGATGCAGAAGGCGCGCCCCTATATCTTCACGACCGGCGCACCGCCGGCGCTCGCCGAAGCCCTGCTCGCGAGTCTCGGTCTGATCCAGACGGGCGACGCACGCCGTCGCCATCTTGCGTCGCTGATCGACCTGCTCCGCGCCGAACTGCGGCTCGCACGCTGGACCCTGCTGCCGTCGCGCACGCCGATCCAGCCGATCCTGATCGGCGACAACGCCGAGGCGGCCGCGGTCGCGCGCGGACTGTGGGACGAAGGCTTGTGGGTGCCCGCGATCCGTCCGCCGACGGTGCCGCAAGGCACGGCCCGGCTTCGGGTGTCGCTGACTGCCGCGCACTCCGCCGACGACGTGCGGCGTCTCGCGTCGGCGCTCAACAGGCTCGAGGGCACCCCGTGAGTGGCCGCCCGCTCGTCCTGCTGCATGGTTGGGGGCTGACGCCGCGCGTTTGGGACACGTTGCGCGAAGCGCTGCCGCGCGGAATCGTGGTCCACGCACCGGCAATGCCGGGGCACGCAGGAGCCCCCCCAGTCGCGGACCCGACCCTCGAGGCGTGGGCCGACGCCCTCCTCCCGACGCTCCCGGACGCTGCGCTGCTGTGCGGCTGGTCGATCGGCGGCATGATCGCGCTCGATCTCGCGCGACGGCATCCGCAAAAGGTCGCGCAGCTGATCCTGGTCGGCACGTCTCCCCGCTTCGTCTCGTGCTCCGATCCGGACACCTGGCCGCACGGACTCGAGACCGCCACTGTCGAGGGGTTCATCGGCAGTTTCGCGCGCGACCCGGCGGCGACGCTGAACCGCTTCGTCGCGCTGCAGGCGCTCGGCGACAGCGACCGACGTGGCGTCGCAGCCCGGCTGAACGCTGCGCTCGCCGACGCGTGCAGGTCCGGGGTCGATGGACTTGCCGCGGGTCTGCAACTGCTCGCAACCACCGACCTGCGCCCGTCGCTGTCGCAAGTTCACCAACCGGTGCAACTGCTCCACGGCGCGCGCGACGCGCTGATGCCGCTCGCCGCGGCGGAATGGCTCGCCGCACAATTGCCCGACGCCCGGCTGATGCGCTTCGACGCCTGCGGCCACGCGCCCTTCCTGTCACGGCCGGCCGAATGCGCCGAGCTGATCGCGAGCTTCGCCGCATGACGGGTCGCGCACGCGAGAAACGGACAGTGCGCGAAGCGTTCGACGGCGCCGCCGCGAGTTACGACAGCGCGGCCCGCGTGCAGCGGGAAATCTGCCACCGGCTCGCGACCTTCGCCAGCGCGCTGCCTCGGCCGGCGGCTGTGCATCGGGTGATGGATGCAGGCTGCGGGACCGGTTACGGCCTCGGCCTGCTCGGACAGCTTTACCCCGGCGCGACCTCGATCGCGCTCGATTTCGCACCGGCGATGCTCGCGCATCTCTGCACCGACGGTTTTTCCACCGTCCCGCCGCTTCCCCTGTGCGCCGATCTCGAAGCGATCCCGCTCGCGGCGGGTTCGGTCGACGCGATCTGGTCGAGCCTCGCGCTGCAGTGGTGCGAGCCGGACGCGGCGCTGCGGGAATTCGCTCGTATCCTTCGCCCTGGCGGGGTCGTATGGATCGCGACGCTCGGCCCACGGACGCTGCACGAACTGCGCGACGCCTTCGCGACGATCGACGACGCCGATCACGTGATCCGCTTCCACTCGCGCGACCTCTGGCTCGCGGAAGCCGCCGCGGCCGGTTTCGAACTCCGCGCAGCTGACGAGGCGCCCGCGTTCGCGCTCGCGCCGGATCTGCGCTCGCTGCTGCGGGACATCAAGGCGATCGGCGCGCACAGCGTCGGCGCGCAGCGGCGCCGTCGGCCGCTCGGCCGCAGCGCGTGGCGACAGCTCGAAACACGCTACGAATCGCACCGGCGCGACGACGGGCTGCTGCCGGCGACCTACGACGTGATCCTGCTCGCTCTGGGGAAGGCATGAGCACGCCCGCTGAAGCGCGTCTTCATCCGCCCGCCCGCCTCCCCCTTGCCGAAGGGATTTTCCGATGACCAGCTCCCGCGCATGGTTCCTGACCGGGACCGACACCGAAATCGGCAAGACCTTCGTGAGCTGTTCGCTGCTCCATGCGGCGCGCTTGTCGGGACACCGCGCGCTCGGCATGAAGCCGGTCGCCGCGGGCGCCGACTGCGTCGATGGCGAGTGGATCAACGAGGATGCAGCGTCGCTGCGCGCCGCGGGCAGCTTCGACCCGGGCCTCGCCCGACTGAACCCGTACTGCTTCGCGAACCCGGTCGCGCCCCACATCGCTGCGGCAGAGGAAGGCGTCGCGATCAATCCGGACCGCATCCGTGAAGCCTTCGAGCGGCTGCGCGCCGAGGCCGACGTCGTCATCGTCGAAGGGGTCGGCGGCTTTCGCGTGCCGCTCGGCGACAACTACGACACCGCGGACCTCGCGCGGGAGCTCGCGCTGCCGGTGATCCTCGTCGTCGGAATGCGCCTCGGCTGCATCAACCACGCGCTGCTGACGGTGGAGGCCATCGCCGCGCGCGGCCTCGCGCTCGCCGGCTGGGTCGCGAACCGGATCGACCCGGCGATGCTGCGCTTCGACGAGAACCTCGCCGCGCTGAAAACGCGAATCGACGCGCCGCTGCTCGGCGTCGTGCCCTACGTCGCAGACGGCGGCCCCGCCACGGCGGCCAAATTGCTGCGCCTGCCGGACGATTGACGCGGCAAACAAATACCGTTCGGACCGAGCCTGTCCAAGCCCTGCCGCTGCCCGTCGGCAGGCTCAGGGCGAACGGATGGCGTGGATTGCGGGTTTAACAGTACCTACATGGACTCCCCCGCCGAGCGCCGTTGCCGCACCTGCTCGAACAGGCACACGGCCGCCGCCGCTGCGACGTTCAGCGACTCGACCGCGCCCGGCATCGGGATCATGACCGTCCCGGTCGCCAAGGCCGCGACTTCGGGCGAAACGCCCCGCCCTTCCGCGCCGAACAGCCACGCGACCGGCCCGCGGAGATCGGCCTGGTACAGCTCACGCGTGTCCGCGCCGAGCCCGGTCGCGAGGATCGGATGCGGGTAGCCACGGAGCGCACGGCCGACCTCTACGTGTTCGTGGATGCGCAGGCGGAAGTGCCCGCCCATGCCGGCGCGCAGCACGCGCGGCGACCAAGCCTGAGCGCAGCCGGCGGTCAGCAGCACGTCGGCCAATCCCGCCGCGGCGGCGGTGCGCAGGATCGTGCCGAGATTGCCGGCGTCCTGCACGCCGTCGAGCACGAGCAGCGATTCCTCGAAGCACTGCGCCGCGAGCGGCGCCGGCAAGTCGATCACCGCCAGGAGCCCGGACGGCGCATCGACCGGGCTGACGTGGGCGAACAGCGGATCCGTCAGGTGCGTGACCGGCAGCACGGCGCAACGCTCGAGCAGCGACGCGATTTCGGCGCTGGCGAGCCCGTGGTCGCTGACGACGAGTTCCCACAACGGCCAGCCGGCATCGAGCGCGGCCGCGACGAGGTGCGGACCGTCGAGCAAAGTTTGTCCGTGTTGCCGCCTGTCGCGCGCCGACGTCGCGAGGCCGTGCAGGCGCTTGACGCCCGGATTGTCGCGCGAAGTAATCGTTTTCAACGCGCGCCGTCCCTCGGCATCACAGGGCGAGGCCGAGCGTCGCGATCGCGGTCGTCACGACGCCGAGCGCGAGGTTGAAACCGACGCGCTGGCGAATGCGGTTCAGCGCGACCGCGGCGGCGGCCCAGTTCTCGTTCGCGACCCCTGCGCGCAGCGCGCGCCACGGCCCGAACCAGATCGAGACGAACACCGCAGTCATCACGGCCCCGGTCACGAGCATCAGGTGCCACGCCTTCGGCGCGCGTGCGAAACCGACCTCGTGCAGCATGCCGACGCCCGAGCCGACGATCAGCGCGATCGCGACCCACACGAGCGGGAAAAATCGCGCCAGGACGTCGTCCCACAGCGGCAGGCGCTGCGCGGGCGGCAAAACGATCGCCGCCGGACGCAGGCACAGGTACGCGAATGCCATTCCGCCGACCCAGACGATGACGCCGAGCAGGTGCAGGAAGAGCATCAGGTGATGGAAAGTCACAGCAGCGTCCCCGCCGCCCAGAGTTCCGGGTTGTCGAGCAGCTCGCGCACCGGCGCGAAGCTGCGCCGATGGCAGTCGACGACGCCATGGCGGCGCAGCGCGGTGAAATGCTCGCGCGTTGCGTAGCCCTTGTGACTCGCGAAGCCGTACGCCGGAAAGACCGCGTCGAGCGCGATCATCTGCGCGTCGCGCGTAGTCTTAGCGAGGATCGACGCGGCGGCGATCGCGGGGACGATGCCATCGCCGCCGACGACGGCCTCGGACGGGACCGACAGCGGCGGGCACCGGTTGCCGTCCACCCGCACGAGGTCGGGCACGCACGACAACGCGGCGACCGCACGCTGCATCGCGAGCATCGTCGCGTGGAGGATGTTCAGACGGTCGATCTCCTCGACGCTCGCCTCGGCGACCGCCCACGCGACTGCGCGCTCTCGGATCAGCACCGCGAGGCGTTCGCGGGCGCGCTCGGTGAGCTTTTTCGAGTCGTTCAGGCCGTCGACCGGACGCGCCGGATCGAGGACGACCGCCGCGGCGACGACTGCGCCGGCCAGCGGACCACGCCCCGCCTCATCGACGCCGCAGATCAGACCGCTTGTTGGGACGGCTTCCATTCGCTGCTCCGATCGAGATACGGGAGGACCGCTGCCGCCGCGCGTTCCGCGGTGTTCTGCCGCAGTGTCAGATGCAGCTCGGTGAACCGCTCGGCGAGGCGGGAACAGGCCTCGGCGTCGGTGAGCCACGCGTCGAGTGCGTCGGCGAGCGCCGCGGGCGTCGCGGCGTCCTGCAGCAATTCGGGCACGACGGTCTCGTTGCTGAGGATGTTCGGCAAACCGACCCACGGCTGGTACGCCATGCGCTTCATCAGGCGGTACTGCCACTTCCCGATCCGGTAGCTGATGACCATCGGCCGCTTCAGCAGAGCGGCTTCAAGGCTCGCGGTGCCACTGGCGACGAGCACGGCGTCGGCCGCCGTCATCGCGTCGACCGCGTGCCCGAAGAGCATCCGGATCGGCAGGTCCTCGGCTTGCGCGGCGTGCAGCGCTTCGGCGAAAAGCAGCCGCGTCTCGCGCGTCGCGAGCGGCACGACGAAGCAGATGTCCGGGTGCCGCTCGGCGAGGATGCGGGCGGTTGCGATGTAGGTTGCGGCGAGATTCCTCACCTCGGACTGCCGGCTTCCCGGCAGCAACGCGACAACCCGCCGGTCTTCGGGCAGGTTCAGACGTTCCCGCGCGGCGTTGCGGTCCGGCAGCAGCGGAAACACATCGGCGAGCGGGTGTCCGACGTAGCTCACCGGGACGCCGGCCTTCTCGTACAGTGCGGGCTCGAACGGAAACAGGCACAACATGTGCGACACCGAACGCGCGATCCCCTTGATGCGGCCGCCGCGCCACGCCCAGATCGAAGGGCTGACGAAGTGGATCGCGGGGATGCCCGCAGCGCGGACCTTGCCTTCGAGCCACAGGTTGAAGTCGGGCGCGTCGACACCGATGAAGGCGTCGGGTCGATCGCGCTTGATGCGCCGCAGCAGCATTTTGCGGATGCCGGACAGCTCACGGTAGCGCTTCAGCGCGTCCACGTAGCCATGCACCGCGAGCCGCTCGCACGGCCACAGCACATTGAACCCTTCGGCCTGCATTTTCGGCCCGCCGATGCCGTAGAACTCCGCGTCCGGCACTTTATGCTTGATTGCGCGGATCAGATGGCTGGCGAGCAGGTCGCCGGAGGCCTCGCCCGCGACCATCGCGATGCGCGTCGCCATGGGCTCAGCGGACGATGCCGCGCGGCGAAGACGAGATGAAGCTTGCGAAGGCGGCGACTTCGGGATGGTCGGCGGCGATTTCGTCGATACGCGTGCGCGCTTCGTCGAGGCTCAGCCCGGAGCGGTACAGCGCGCGATAGGCCCGCTTGATCGCCGCGATGCCGTCGGGGGAAAAACCGCGTCGCCGCAGGCCCTCGCTGTTGATGCCATGCGGCTTCGCCGGGTTGCCCGCGACGGTGACGAACGGCGGCAGGTCCTGCAGCAGCACGGTGCCTACACCGCAGAAGCTGTGCGCGCCGACGCGCACGAACTGGTGCACGCCGGTGAAGCCTCCGAGAATCGCCCAGTCGCCGACGTGCACGTGGCCCGCGAGCGTCGCGTTGTTCGCGAAGATGGTGTGGTCGCCGACATCGCAGTCATGTGCAACGTGGACATAGGCCATCACCCAGTTGTCGCTGCCGATCCGTGTGACGCCGGCGTCCTGGCTCGTGCCAACGTTGAACGAGCAGAACTCACGGATCGTGTTGCGGTCGCCGATTTCGAGCCGGGTCGGCTCGTCATCGTACTTCTTGTCCTGCGGCACCGCGCCGATCGAGCAGAACTGGAAAATCTCGTTGTCGCGCCCGATCCGCGTGCGGCCTTCGACGACGACGTGTGGACCGATGCGCGTGTTGTCGCCGATCTCGACGTGCTCGCCGATGATCGAGTAGGCCCCGACGGCGACATTGGCACCGAGCTTCGCGCCCGGATGGACAATCGCGGTCGGGTGGATCATGACAATGTCTTGAGCGCGCACATCAGCTCGGCCTCCGCCGCGACTTCGCCGCCGACCCGCGCGACGCCCTTGTACTTGTAAATGTTGCGCTTGCCCTGCGTGATCGACACGTCGAACAGCAGCTGATCGCCCGGAACGACGGGGCGCTTAAAGCGCGCGTTGTCGATGCCCGCGAAGTAGACCACCGAGTTCTCGTCGGGCTTGATCCCCAGCGTCTTGAATGAAAGCAGCGCGGCCGCCTGCGCCATCGCTTCGACGATCAGCACGCCGGGCATCACCGGATGATGCGGGAAGTGCCCCGGGAAGAAGGGCTCGTTCATCGTCACGTTCTTCAGCGCGAGAACGCGCTTGCCTTCTTCCATCTCCAGCACCCGGTCCACGAGCAGAAAGGGGTAACGGTGCGGCAGATACTGGAGGATTTCGTTGATGTCCATGACACTCACTGGGATGTTCGTTCTTCGAGGGCCCGTATTCTATCGGCGAGTGCGTCGAGATGACGTAGATGCGCGAAGTTCTTGACCCAGTCGGCGTGCGGCTGCACCGGCAGGTTCGCAGTATAGACGCCGGACTTGCGGATCGATTTCGTCACGAGCGTGCCGGCGGAAACGACGACGTCGTCGACGATCTCGAGGTGTCCGATGACCCCCGCCTGGCCGCCGATCATGCAGCGCGCGCCGATCGTCGTGCTGCCGGCGATGCCGACGCAACCCGCGATCGCGGTGCGCGCGCCGATCCGCACGTTGTGGCCGATCTGGATCTGGTTGTCGAGCTTGACGCCGTCGCCGATGACCGTGTCGTCGAGGGCCCCGCGGTCGATCGTCGTGTTCGCGCCGATTTCGACCTCGTCGCCGATGACGACCCGGCCGGTCTGCGGGATCTTGACCCAGTTGCCGTCGCGCTCGCGGGCGAACCCGAAGCCGTCGGCCCCGATCACCGCGCCGGAATGGACGATGCAATCGCGCCCGATCTCGCAGTCGTGATAGATGGTGACATTGGCATGAAGCCGGGTACCGGCACCGATGCGGACGCCACGCCCGATGCGGCACCCCGGGCCGATGACGACGTGCTCGCCGAGCTGCGCGCCGGCTTCGACGGAAGCGCCGGCAGCGATCGTCACCGAAGGGGGCGCGGGGTCGACGACGCTCGCTGACGCATCCACGCCTGGCGCGAACACTTGGGGCGGATTGAACAACTGGGCCACCCGCGCGAAGTAGACGTAGGGATCGCCAGTGACGATGCGCGGTCGATCGGTCAGGTTGCGCGCGCCCAGGCCAACGATGATCGCCGACGCGCGGCAATCCCGCAGCCGCGCCTGGTATTTCGGGTTCGCGAGAAACGCGAGGTCGCCGTCGCCCGCCTGTTCCAGCGTTGCGACACGCCGCACGGTGATCGCGCCGTCGCCGATCACTTCACCGCCGAGACGCTCGACAAGTTCATCCAGCCGAAACATGGGGCGAGACGTCTTACTTGCTATCCGCGAGCGCCTTGATCACCTTGTCGGTGATGTCGATGCGCGGGCTCGCAAAAACGGCTTCCTGCAGGATCACGTCGTACTTCTCGGCTTCGGCGATCTGCTTCACCACACGATTCGCGCGATCGAGGACGGACGCGAGTTCCTCGTTGCGGCGCTGGTTCAGGTCCTCACGGAACTCGCGCTGCTTGCGCTGGAAGTCGCGATTGAGGTCGTTGAAGGAACGCTCCTTCGCGCGCCGGTCGGCTTCCGCCATCGTCACGCCGTTGCGTTCGAGATCTTCCTGCAGCGTCTGCAGCTCCTTGCCGAGCTTTTGCAGTTCCTGGTCGCGCTTTTCGAATTCCTTTTCGAGCCGCTGCTGCGCGCGGACCGCCGGGGCGGCCTCGCGCATGACCCGGTCGGAATTCACGAAGCCGATCCTGGATTCGGCCATAGCCGCCGGTGCGGCCACCGCGAGCATCGTTGCCGCAAGAACGGACAGGGATGTAACTTTCACTTAACACTCTCCAACTAGATCGGGCACAGCGGAAACTCAGAATACCGATCCCAACTGAAACTGGAACTTCTGCAGTTCGTCCCCTTCCTCCTTCCGGATCGGGAAGCCGAGGCTGAACTTGAGGGGACCGATCGGCGAGCCCCACGCGAACGACAATCCGGTACTGTAGCGCAGGTCGCTCAACTTGGCCTTGTCGCCTTCGGCCCAGACCGTACCCGCATCGAAGAAGGCCGACATCCGGAACGAGCGGTCCATGCCGGTGCCCGGAAGCGGGAAAAAGAACTCGGCGTTGCCGATGACCCGCCGGTTGCCGCCGAGCGCGTCGTCGGTGATCGGGTCTTTCGGACCGATCGAGCTCTGGTCGAAGCCGCGCACCGAGCCGATGCCTCCCGCGTAGAAGTTCTTGTAGAACGGCACCGGCTTGCCGCCGAAACCCTTCGCATAGCCGAGGTCGGTATTGAGCATCAGCGCGAAGTCGCGCCCGATCGGGAACCAGTGCTGGTACTGGTAATTCAGCTTGCCGTAGCGGAGGGCTCCGGGCGGGATGCTCAATTCGCCGAAGACCCGCTGGTAATTGCCCTTGCGCGGGTAGATCACGCTGTCACGCGTATCGCGCGCCCAGCCCGCCGACGCGACGAGACTCGTGACCGAGTCGCAGTCGAAGTCGTCCTTGTTCGGATCGCAAAAATCGAGGTACTGCTGCGGGCTTTCCGGGAAGGTGGTGATCTTCGTCTGGTCGGCGGAGAGGCCGAAATTGATCGAGTCTTCCTCGCCGATCGGATAGCCAATGCGCAGGCCGGCGCCGGTCGACACCGTCTTGTACGGCGCGACGGAAAGGGACTCCGACGGATCGTAGGTGCGGTGATAGGCGTCCCAGCCGAGGCTCAGGCCGTCCGGCGTGTAATAAGGATTCGTAAACGACAGCGCATAGGTACGACTCGATTCGCTGGTATTGAGCGCGAGCGTCAGCGCGTTGCCGCTGCCGAAAAGGTTCTGCTGCGCGATCGACGCGGAGAGCACGAGATTCTCGGAACTCGAGAAGCCGGCCCCGATCGAGAGATTCCCGGTCGGGCGTTCCTTCACGTTGAAATTGACGTCGACCTGGTCGGTCGTGGCGGGTACTGCGGGCGTCTCGACAGCGACATCCTCGAAATACCCGAGCCGGTCGACGCGGGTGCGCGAACGGTTGATTTTCTCGGCGTCGTACCACGCACCTTCCATCTGCCGCATTTCTCGGCGAATGACTTCGTCGCGCGTCTTCGTATTGCCGCCGACATTGATGCGGCGCACGTACACCCGGCGGCCGGGATCGACGAAGATCGTGAACGCGACCTCGCGCTTTTCCTTGTCGAGTTCGGGCGCGGCATTCACGTTCGCAAATGCGTAGCCTTCATTGCCGAGCCGGTCGGACACCGCCTTCGTCGTTTCGGTGAGCTTCTCGCGCGAAAAGATCTCCCCCGGCTTGATCGCCGCGAGCTTGCGGTATTCCTCTTCCGGCAATACGAGATCGCCCGCGAATCGCACGGCGGACACCGTGTAACGCTCGCCTTCGGTAATGCTCAGCGAGATGTAGATATCCTTCTTGTCCGGCGTTATCGAAACCTGCGTGGAATCGATATTGAAATCCAAATAGCCGCGATTGAGATAAAACGAGCGGAGATTTTCTAGGTCGGCAGAGAGTTTCTGGCGCGAATACTGGTCGTTCTTCGTGTACCACGTGAGCCAGCCGGGCGTCGTCAGCTGGAACAGATCGAGCAACTCCGATTCCTTGAAAGTCTTGTTGCCGATGATATTGATCTGGCGAATCTTCGCAACGTCGCCTTCATCGACCTTGAAATTGATTCCGACCCGATTGCGCTCGAGCGGGGTTACCGTCGTCTCGATCACCGCCGCGTATTTGCCGCGGCTGAGGTATTGGCGCTTGAGTTCCTGCTCCGCGCGTTCGAGCAATGCGCGGTCGAAAATCCGCGACTCGGCGAGGCCGACCTCGCGCAAACCCTTTTTCAGCGCTTCCTGATCGAATTCCTTTACGCCCACGAAATCAATTTGCGCAATCGCCGGCCGCTCCTGGACGACCACGACGAGCACGTCGCCTTCGGTCTCGATCCGCACGTCCCGAAAGAATCCCGTCGCGAACAGGCCGCGAATCGCGTCGGCGGCCTGCGCTTCGGTAAAAGTTTCGCCGACGCGAACCGGCAGATAATTGAACACGGTTCCCGCCTCGGTGCGCTGAATACCTTCGACGCGAATGTCCTTGACCACGAACGGCTCAAAGGCAAAGACCGGCGCAGCGGCGAACAATGCCAGCAGCAGCCCGGGAAGGAGCTTGTGTTTCATCAGGGAGTCAGCCAGAAATGAGACGGGTTATATCGTTGTAGAAGGCGAATGCCATCAGCATTGCGAGCGCAACCAGCCCGATCTGCTGGCCGATTTCCATGACGCGCTCGGGGATAGGTCCGCCTTTGATAATCTCGATCACATAATACAGCAAATGCCCACCATCCAGCACCGGGATGGGCAGCAGGTTCAGCACCCCGAGACTGATGCTGATCAGCGCAATGAACTTGAGGTAATGGCTCAATCCGAGCTTTGCCGATTGGCCCGCGTAATCCGCGATCGTCACCGGCCCGGACAGGTTCTTCCACGACACTTCGCCGACGATCATGCGGCCGATCATCTTCAGGCTCAGCACGCTCGTCTCCCAGGTCTGCCCGATCGCCTTCCCCAGCCCCTCGACCACACCGTAGCGAACGACCGCGAACATCTCTTCGCGCCCCTCGAGCGGCTCGGCGACCGCAATGCCGACCTTGCCCACCTGCTCGCCGTCTTCTTCCGCGACTTCGGGCGTCAAAGTCGTTTCGATTCGCGCGCCGTTGCGCGACACGACGGCGGCAAGCGGCTGTCCCGGTGCTGCCCGGACGCGCTCGACGAGATCGATCCACGACTCGACCGGCTGCCCATCGAGCGACACGACGGTGTCCCCGACCTCGAGACCCGCTTTCGCCGCGGCGCCGTCGTCGACGAGCTTCCCGACGACAGGCGGAATCCGGGGCCGCCAGGGGCGCAGCCCCATCCGCTCGACGAGGTCCGACTCGCCGTCGTCGATCGACATCCCCGACAAGTCGAGCGTGCGACTGGCTTCCACCCCCTCGGCGGTGGTCACTCGCAGCGTCACTGCGCGTTCGTCGAGCGCATGGCGAACCAGGACCCAGCGCAACTCGGGCCAGCTTCGCACCAGTTCGTCTCCGACCGCCGTCACCAGATCGCCGTCTCGGATGCCCGCCTGCGCGGCGATACTCGGCCCGTCGACCAGCGCGAGCCGCGGCTTCAACTCCTCCGCGCCACCGACGAAAAGACCCCAATACAGCACGATCGCGAGCAGGAAATTCGCGAGCGGCCCGGCTAGGACTATCGCGAAGCGACGCGATACCGCCTGACGGTTGAACGCACGGTGAAGTTCGGACCGATCGACGGGGCCCTCGCGTTCGTCGAGCATCTTGACGTAGCCGCCGAGCGGAAACGCCGCGAGCGCCCACTCGGTGCGGTCCGCGCCCGACGTCCATTTCAACAGCGGACGGCCAAAACCGATCGAAAACCGCAAGACCTTGACGCCGCAGCCGCGCGCGACGAGGTAATGGCCCAGTTCATGCACCAGGATCAGCAGCCCGAGCGCGAGAACGAACGGGATCAGATATTCGAGAAAATTCATCGGGCCATCTGGCGTTCGAGGATCGCGCGACGGGCGATAGCGCGCGCGCGCGCGTCGGCGTCGATGACCGCTTCGACCGAATCGACCGCAAGACCTTCGGCGCGATCCATCGACATGGCTATGACGTCGGCGATGCGGCGGAAACCGAGCCGGCCGTCGAGAAACGCCCCGACCGCCTCCTCGTTCGCGGCGTTCAACACTGCAGCCGCCGCCCCGCCCGTGCGCAGCGCCTCGTAGGCGAGTGGGAGACACGGGAAACGCACGAAGTCCGGGCGCTCGAAATCGAGCCGCGCGATCTCGAACAGATCGAGCGGCCGAACGCCCGAGTCGATCCGGTCCGGGTACGCGAGCGCATGAGCGATCGGCGTGCGCATGTCGGGATTGCCGAGCTGCGCGAGCACTGAGCCGTCAAAGTAATCGACGAGCGAATGGATGACGCTTTGCCGGTGGACGACGACTTCGATCGCCTCCGGCGGAACGCCGAAAAGCCAGTGCGCCTCGATGACTTCGAGCCCCTTGTTCATCATCGTCGCGGAATCGACCGAAATCTTGCGGCCCATGACCCAGTTCGGGTGCGCGCAAGCCTGCTCGGGCGTCACCCCTTCGAGCGCCTCGACCGCCCATTCGCGGAACGGTCCGCCCGACGCGGTCAGCAGAACGCGACGAACGCCGCGACCGTTCGCGTCTCGCGCGTAATCGTGTGGCAGCGCCTGGAAAACAGCATTGTGTTCGCTGTCGATCGGCAGGAGTTGCGCACCGCTAGCCGCGACCGCCTCCATGAAGAGACGCCCGGACAGCACCAGCGCCTCCTTGTTCGCGAGCAGGATGCGCTTTCCGGCGCGCGCGGCGGCGAGCGTCGGGACAAGACCCGCGGCACCGACGATCGCCGCCATCACGGCGTCGACCTCCGGATGCGCCGCCACCTCGACGAGCGCCGAGGCGCCCGACAGGATCGCCGTCCGCGAGCCCTCCATTTTGAGCCGGTGCGAAAGCTCGTCGGCTGCTGTCGGATCGGTGAGCACCGCGAAGCGCGGCGAGAAGCGCATGCAAAGATCGAACAAGCGCTCGACCTGAACGTTCGCCGATAACGCGAACGCTTCGAATCGATCCGGGTGACGCGCGATCACGTCGAGCGTGCTCATGCCGATCGAGCCGGTGGCGCCGAGCACCGTGACGCGTTGCAAAAGGGGTTCAGACATTGATCACCGGGTCAGCCAAAGCGCTGCGAGGCCAACAAGAGGAAGCGTCGACGTGAGGCTGTCGATGCGATCGAGGATGCCGCCGTGGCCGGGCAGTATCGTGCCGCTGTCCTTGAGGCCGGCCTGGCGCTTGAGGAGCGATTCGAAGAGGTCGCCGAAAATCCCGACCGCCGTGAACGCCGCAAGCAGTGGAACGAGCATTGCGATCGGGCCCGCCGCGCGCGCTGACGGGCTCGCAGAGACGATGACGACAAGACCGAAGATGATGACACCGGCGACCGCGCCGCCGGCGCCTTCCCAAGTCTTGCCGGGACTGATTCCCGGCGCAAGCTTGCGGCGGCCGAACGCGCGACCGGTGAAATAGGCGGCGATGTCGGAAACGAAGATCGCGCCCATCGCGGCGAGCAGAACCCACGGATCGACGAGGCGCAAATGCGCCAGCGCGAGCGCCGGCGGAAGCAACACGATCAGACCGACGACAACGGCCGCCGCGACGCTGCTGAAGCGCCATTTCCGTGCGAGCCAGAACGGGACGACAACGAGCCAGAACAACGCGCTCGTCGCATAAAGGGGCCAGAGTCCCGCGGGGCTGACCGCGAGTTCGCTCGCCAAGCCGGCCATTGCACCGACGAGCACGCATGCCGCCGCCATGAGCACCGCAAAGACCGCGCGTTGGACGGAGGAGAATTTCCCGAAGCCTCCCCATTCCCACGCGGCCCCGCCGCAGATCAGCGCGGCGAACACGAGCCAGCCGAGCGGCGGAAGCAGGAACATCGCGGCGAGCAGGCCGACGGCGAGCGCCAGCGCGGTCAGAACCCGCGTCTTAAGCATGAGCGCCCGGATCGGCCGGCAGCGGATCGGTGCCTGCCTTCACGGCCGCCGCCCGGTCCACGGTCTGGCACAGTTGCTCGCTGGTGCGGCCGAAACGGCGTTCGCGCGTCCGGTACGAGCGGATCGCGTCGTCGAGCGCCGCTTCGTCGAAGTCCGGCCACAGCGTGTCGGTGAAGTACAGCTCGGAATAGGCGAGCTGCCACAGGAGAAAGTTGCTGATGCGCTGCTCCCCGCCGGTGCGGATGAACAGGTCCGGCTCGGGGCCGTAGTTCAACGACAGTTCCGCGCTCAATTGCTCCTCGCTGAAGCTGCCGCGCTGCTCTGGATATTTGGCGAGCATGCGCTCGACCGCCTGCACGATGTCCCAGCGGCCGCCGTAGTTCGCCGCGATCGTCAGCGTGAGCTTGTCGTTGTCCGCCGTGCGGGCTTCCGCCGTGCGGATGAGTTCGACTAGCGGCGCGTCGAAACGGGTCAGATCGCCGACGACGCGGAAGCGGATGCCGTTCTCGTGCAGCCGGTCGATCTCCTTCTGCAGCGAGCGGATAAACAACTGCATCAGGAACGAAACTTCGTCCGCGGGCCGGCGCCAGTTCTCCGAACTGAACGCGAACAGCGTGAGGTACGACACGCCGCGCTGGATACAGCCGCGAATGGCGCTGCGCACGGCCTCCACTCCCCTTCCGTGGCCGGCAACCCGCGGCATGAAACGCTTGCGCGCCCACCGCCCATTGCCGTCCATGATGATCGCGATATGCCGTGGAACGCCGGATACGTCCGGGATATCGCGGGTCGAACTGGTGAAGGTCGAGTTCGCCATGATGCGTCTCCCGCGGTTCGTCCGAGTTTTAGGGGCGATCCGGACGGATCAGATCTGCATCAGTTCCTGCTCTTTTTGTGCGAGCAGCTTGTCGATTTCGGCGATGTGCTTGTCGGTGAGCTTCTGGATGTCGTCCTGGGCGCGACGTTCGTCGTCCTCGGAGATCGTCTTGTCCTTGACCGCATCCTTGAGATGCTGGTTGGCGTCCCGGCGCAGGTTGCGCACCGCGACTTTCGCGTTCTCGCCTTCGTGGCGGACGACCTTCGTCAGGTCGCGGCGACGCTCTTCGGTCAGCGCGGGCATCGGCACGCGGACGATTTCGCCCTGGTTCGACGGATTGAGCCCGAGGTCGGAGTCGCGGATGGCCTTCTCGACCTTCGCCAACATCGGCTTTTCCCACGCCTGCACGCCGATCGTTCGGGCGTCGATCAGGGTCACGTTCGCGACCTGGCTGATCGGAACCATGCTGCCGTAATACTCGACCATGACGTGGTCGAGCAGGCCGGTATGGGCGCGACCGGTGCGCACCTTCGCAAGGTCCGCCTTCAGCACGTCGATCGACTTCTGCATCTTCTGCTCGGTCGTTTTCTTGAGTTCCGGGATCATCATCGAGTCCTCAGGAATGGACCAGCGTGCCTTCGTCCTCGCCGAGGACGACGCGCTTTAGCGCGCCCGGCTTGAAGATCGAGAACACGTTGATCGGCAGTTTCTGGTCACGGCACAGCGCGAACGCGGTCGCATCGAGAACCGCGAGATTGCGGCCGATCGCCTCGTCGAAGCTGATGCGGTGATAGCGCTTTGCGCTCGGGTCCTTCTTCGGGTCCGCGGTATACACGCCGTCGACCTTGGTCGCCTTCAGGACGATCTGCGCGGCCATTTCCGACCCGCGCAGCGCCGCCGCGGTGTCGGTCGTGAAGAACGGGTTTCCGGTGCCGGCAGCGAAGATCACCACGCGCCCTTCTTCCATATGCCGGATCGCTCGGCCCCGGATATAGGGCTCGACGACCTGGTCGATGCGCAGCGCCGACTGCACGCGCGCCTCCACGTCCGCCCGGCGGAACGCATCGGCGAGTGCCATCGCATTCATCACGGTCGCGAGCATCCCCATGTAATCCGCGGTCGCGCGGTCCATGCCGGATGCTGCGCCCTTCATCCCGCGAAAGATGTTGCCGCCGCCTATGACGACGCCGACCTGCACGCCGAGGCGATTGACCTCGGCGATCTCGGCGACTATGCGGCTGACCACCTCTTCATTGATGCCGTACGCGTCGTCGCCCATCAGGGCTTCACCGGACAGCTTCAACATGATGCGCTTGTAGGCGGCGACACTCATCGCGGAATCCTTACTTCTGCGCTGCGGCGGCGGCCTGGGCGGCCACTTCGGCGGCGAAGTCGGTCACTTTCTTCTCGATGCCTTCGCCGACGACGTAAAGCACGAAGCTCGCAACCGACGCGCTGCGCGACTTCAGCAACGCTTCGATCGTCTGCTTGTCGTCCTTGACGAAGGGCTGGCCGAGCAGCGTGACTTCCTTCAGGAACTTCTGCACCGTGCCTTCGGCGATCTTGTCGAGCATCGCGTCCGGCTTGCCGGCTTCGCGCGCCTTCTCGATCGCGATGCGGCGCTCGGCGTCGATCAGGTCCTGCGACACGCCGGAGGCGTCGAGCGACTTCGGCTTCGACGCGGCGATGTGCATCGCGAGATCCTTCGCCAGCGGCTCGTCGCCACCGACCAGATCGACGAGCACGCCGATCTTCGCGCCCGCGTGAATGTAGCTCGCGACTGTGCCCTTCGCGTCGATGCGGGTGAAGCGGCGGATCGTGATGTTTTCGCCGATCTTGCCGACGAGCGCCGAGCGCACTTCCTCGACCGTCTTGCCGTCGAGCGTCAGCGCGGACAGCGCGGCGACGTCGGCCGGATTCTGCTTCGCGACGAGCTCGGCGACCTGGCCGGCAAGCGCGATGAAGTCGTCGTTCTTCGCGACGAAGTCGGTCTCGCAGTTCAGCTCGACCATCGCGGCGAGCTTGCCGTCGGCCGCGAGGAACGTGCCGACGATGCCTTCCGCGGTGACGCGCGACGCCGCCTTCGACGCCTTGTTACCCAGCTTCACGCGCAGGATCTCTTCGGCCTTGGCCATGTCGCCGGTCGCTTCGGTCAGCGCCTTCTTGCATTCCATCATCGGCGCGTCGGTCTTCTCGCGCAGTTCCTTGACCATGCTTGCGGTGATTTCCGCCATGCTAACTCCTGGATTTCGTATTCGATTCGGTGCCGACAGAACCCGGAACCGACCCGCCGCCACGCGACGGCATCGCCCCGGGTTCCCAGGTGCTTACTCCTGCTCGCCGGCGCCTTCTTCTTCTACTTCGACGAATTCATCACCGCCGGCCGTGACGATTTCCTGCAGCGCCTGGCTGCGGCCCTCGAGCACCGCGTCGGCGACGCCGCGGGCGTACAGACGGATCGCGCGGGACGAGTCGTCGTTGCCCGGGATCACGTAATCGATGCCTTCCGGCGAGTGGTTGGTATCGACGACGGCGACGATGGGAATGCCAAGCTTCTTCGCTTCGGTGATCGCGATCTTGTGGTAGCCGACGTCGATGACGAACAGCGCGTCCGGCAGTCCGCCCATGTCCTTGATGCCGCCGATCGACTTCTGCAGCTTGTCCATCTCGCGCGACGCCATCAGCGCTTCCTTCTTGGACAAACGCTCGATCGAGCCATCCTCGACCATCGCTTCCATTTCCTTCAGGCGCTTGATCGACTGCTTGACGGTCTTGAAGTTCGTCAGCATGCCGCCGAGCCAGCGCTCATCGACGAACGGCATCCCGGCGCGGCGGGCTTCCTCGGCGACGATCTCGCGCGCTTGGCGCTTCGTGCCGACCAGCATGATCGCGCCGCGGTTGGCCGACAGCTTGCGCACGAAGCCCATCGCCTCGTTGTACTTGACCATCGTCTTTTCGAGGTTGACGATATGGATCTTGTTGCGCTGGCCGAAGATGTACGGGGCCATGCGCGGGTTCCAGAAACGGGTCTGGTGGCCAAAGTGGATGCCCGCTTCGAGCATCTGGCGCATCGTGACAGTCATGAAAAACTCCGAATCAAGGGTTGAACCGCCGCCCGACACGGCTGCATCGAAGCAGCCCAAACCGCCGCGGGGCTTCCTGCCCCGATCCGACGGACCCTTTCGGTGCTCTGCCGGGCGTGTGGATTTTGCCCGCCACCATTGGCAGACAAGCCCGAGATGATAGCAGCTAAGCGAAGCGCCACTCAAGCCGGATACTCGCGCGACGGACGGCTCCGCCCCGATTTGCCGGCGAATGACGCATGCGCTAGCCTCTGCGCTTTGAAGCCGACCCCCAAGACAACATGAGCATCATCATAAAAACCCCCGAAGAGATCGAGAAAATGCGCGTGGCCTGCCGGCTGGGCGCGGAAGTTCTCGACTACATCACGCCCTTCGTGAAGCCGGGCGTGACGACCGGCGAGCTCGACCGCCTGTGCCACGAGTACATGGTGAACGTCCAGCAGACGGTCCCTGCGCCGCTGAACTACGCGCCGCCAGGCTATCCGCCGTATCCGAAGTCGATCTGCACCTCGGTCAATCACCAGATCTGCCATGGCGTTCCGGGCGACAAGGCGCTGAAGAAGGGCGACATCGTCAATCTGGACATCACGGTCATCAAGGACGGCTTCCACGGGGACACGAGCCGGATGTTCATCGTCGGCGATGCGTCGATCCTCGCGAAGCGCCTGTGCCAGGTGACTTACGAGTGCATGTGGCTGGGAATTGCCGAAGTCCGCCCGGGGGCGCGTCTCGGCGACATCGGACACGTGATCCAGAAGCACGCCGAAGGCAATGGCTTCTCGGTCGTGCGCGAATTCTGCGGCCACGGCATCGGCCTCAAGTTCCACGAGGAGCCGCAGGTGCTCCACTACGGCAAGGCGGGCACCGGTCCGGAGTTGAAGCCGGGGATGATTTTCACGATAGAGCCGATGATCAACGCCGGGAAGGCAGCGATCTCCGAGTTGCCGGACGGCTGGACGATTGTGACGAAGGATCGCAGCCTCTCGGCACAGTGGGAGCACACCGTCCTCGTCACCGGTACCGGCGTCGAAGTGCTGACCCTTTCGGCCGGAAGCCCGCCTCCGCCGGAGCTGGTCGCCGCGCGTTTCGCCTGACCGCGATGCATCCCGCGCCCCTGCCGGTCGACGCGATCCAGGCCGCGATCGCCGAGGCGCGGGAAGATCTCGCTCGCGGCCGCGCCCGCATCCGAGCCGCGTATGAGGCCCATCCCGCGACCTCGCGGATGCTGCGGGGCCGGGCACATCTCGTAGACGAAGCGATCAGCGGGGTGTGGCGTGCCTGCGCGATGCCCGACGACATTGCGCTCGTCGCGGTCGGCGGCTACGGGCGGGGAGAACTCTTCCCCTGCTCCGACGTGGATCTCATGATCCTGTTGCCGTCCGCCGCCGACGGCGCCCTGCAGGGACGGCTCGCGACGCTGGTCGGCGCGCTGTGGGACATCGGTCTCGAAATCGGTCACAGCGTGCGCACGCCCGACGAGTGCATCGAAGCCGCCGAGCAGGACATCACCGTGCAGACGAACCTCCTCGAAGCCCGGTTTCTCGACGGCAACCGCGCGCTGTTCGGCGAATTCGTCACCCGCTACCGCGCATCGCTCGACGTCCGTGAATTCTTCAAAGCGAAACAGCTCGAGCAGGAACGGCGCTATGCGCGCTTCGAGGACACGCCCTACTCGCTCGAACCGAACTGCAAGGAAAGCCCGGGCGGCTTGCGGGACATTCAGATGCTCGGCTGGATTGCCCGCGCGGCGGGCCTCGGCCGGAACTGGCAGGACCTCGCGCGCCGGCGCCTGATCACGGGCGCAGAGGCGCGCAATCTCCGCAGCATCGAACGCTTTCTCCAGCATGTGCGCATCCGGCTGCATTACCTCGCCGGCCGCATGGAAGACCGCCTGCTGTTCGACTATCAGGAGAAGCTCGCCCACGCGATGGGCTTCGAGGCGACCGCTGCGAAGCGCGCCTCCGAAGTCTTCATGCAGCACTACTACATCAATGCGAAGAAGATCACGCTGACGAACGCGATCCTGCTGCAGAACTACGCCGGCGAGATCTTCCCGGCACGCGGCGGGCCCGCGATCGTCATCAATGACCGCTTCCAGGCGGTGCGCGAACTGCTCGACATGCGCGATGAAGACCTTTTCGAGCGCCACCCCTCCGCGCTGCTCGAATGCTTTTTGATCCTGCAGCAGCGCTCCGAGCTCACCGGCATGACGGCGCGCACGCTGCGCGCGTTGTGGCTCAACCGCACGCGCGTCAACGCGGCGTTCCGCGCCGACCCGAAAAACCGCGCGCTGTTCCTCGAAATCCTTCAGCAGAAGCGCGGCATCGTGCATGAATTCCGGCGGATGAATCAGTACGGCATCCTCAGCGCCTACCTGCCGCCGTGGCGGCGCATCCTCTGCCAGATGCAGCACGACCTCTTCCATGTCTACACCGTCGACCAGCACATCCTGATGGTGCTGCGGAACGTGCGCCGCTTCATGATGGGCGAGCACGCGCACGAATACCCGCTGATGACGCGGCTGATGCTCGGCTTCCACCGCCAGTGGCTGCTCTATATCGCCGCGCTGTTCCACGACATCGCGAAAGGCCGGGGCGGCGATCACTCGCGCCTCGGCATGGGCGAAGCACGCGACTTCTGCGAACACCACGGGCTTGCGCCCGAGGATCGCGATCTCGTCGTGTGGCTCGTCGAACACCACCTGACGATGTCGCACTTCGCGCAGAAGGAAGACACGTCCGATCCCGCCGTCATCCGGCGCTTCGCCGAAACGGTGCACAGCGAGCGCCGGCTCGTCGCGCTGTATCTGTTGACCCACGCCGACATCCGCGGCACCAGCCCGAAAGTCTGGAACGGCTGGAAGGGGAAACTGCTCGAAGACCTCTTCTTCGCGACGCAACGGCTGCTGCGCGGGGCGACGCCGCAGCAGGCGCTGGGCCTCGACGACCGGCAGGAAGACGCGCGCGCGCTGCTGCGGTATTACGGCCTGCGGCCCGGCGTCGAAGTCCCGTTGTGGGCGCAACTCGACGCGGTCTATTTCATGCGGCACTCGCCGGAGGAAATCGCCTGGCACAGCCGCACGCTGTACTTTCGCCCCGACGCCGACGAGCCGGTCGTCAAGGCGCGCGTCGCCGAAGAGGACCACGGCGTCCAGGTGATGGTCTTCACGCGCGACCAGAAGGATCTCTTCGTAAGGCTCACCGGCTTCTTCGGACGCCTCGGCTTTTCGATTCTCGACGCCAAGGTGCACACCACGCGCCACGGCTACGCCCTCGACAGCTTCATGCTGCAGGACCCGGGCAACGACCCGCATTACCGCGACGTCATCAACCTGATCGAGCACGAACTCGCCGAACGCCTGAAGAAACCGGGCGCGCCGGACCGTCCCGCCGAAGGGAGGCTGTCGCGCCACGTCAAGCATTTCCCGATCACGCCGCAGGTCAGCCTCGAGCCCGACGAATCCGGAAAGCAGTTCATCCTGTCGCTGACCGCCGCCGACCGCCCGGGCCTGCTGTTCGCGGTCGCCGAAGTCCTCGCCCGCAACGAGATCCGGCTGCACACGGCGAAGATCGCGACACTCGGCGAACGCGTCGAAGACACCTTCCTTGTCAGTGGCACGGGCCTCACCCGCAACGACGCGCACGTCGTCCGGATCGAGCGCGAACTGCTCGAACGTCTCCAGATCTAGCGGGCGGCGGGGAAACCCTTCCCTCAGCCCCGCCTCCACCTGGGCCGGCCTGCAGCAAGCCATCCAATCCTGCAGATGTGACTAGAATCGGGCTTGGTAGACCAGGAATCCGGGGCCGACCGCGATTACGCTATCGTCGTCAGGCTTCAACGCGAGGTACAGTCCGACGCCAATCAAACCACCGGCTACCGTTGCCCAGGCATCTTTCGGATCGTACTTCTTGTCCAGCTTTTCCTTGCCGACGCCGACCGCTGCGCTCAGCAGGATGCCGGCAACCGGATTCAACTCGCGACTGCCAAAGTATCCGATCGCTGTCCCCACGCCGGCGTGCAATATGTAGTCATAGGGGTGGGGGAGCCAGGGGAGGCCAGCATCTGCATGCCCGCCGTGAAGCAGTCCGCTCAAACCAATTACATATATGCTCATTGGCCGCATGCGTGCCTCCATATCGCGAATCGTCGATCAGCCGCGGCGGAGGCGCAAGGAGACGCCGCCTTGCCACGGCTTGCACCCATCCAATGGATGTCGTCGAGTCCGGCGAAGCGCACGGAAACAGCTCGTGTCGCTTCGTACCGGGACGATTCACAATATACGGATGTGCATAACCCGTTGAAATACGCCGAGCCGAGTAAGGGTTACCGATAGTCGAGAGGGTCGAACGGCCCCGCCCTGCGTCAGGTGCCCGTTCGCAGGACCGCGGATTCGAGCGGCGGGGCGCTTGGGGCCACCGACGGGGCGGACGACGCGAGCGTCCCCAGCGCCGGGTCCGTCGCCACCAGTCGCAACGTCGGCCGCTCGTTTCCCAGGACGACGCGGCCGCCCGAGTAAAAGGACCCCCTAACCTGCGTCATGCGGATCAGATAGTTTCTGAACCGTTCGTAAAGATCCCGGTCGGGCCCGGCGGGGTTCTGCCAGAAGCTCGCCAGTTCGCCTTGATGCGTAAGTCCAGGTAGATCGTACAGGCATCGGCCGAGGGTCTTGACCGGCTTATCGTGAAACATCGCCGATACGCCCGTGGTGCTATTGACGAGCACCGCACCCCGGGCATTCTTGAGCAGGGTCGGCAGGTGCAGGTCATGTACGTAATGGACGCGTCCGCCTACGCCCGAGGCCGCCGCCGTCTGCACGATCTGCCGACCATAATGACGATGCCCACGGTCCATCGGGTGGTGCTTGAAGACGAGATGCGCATCCGGCGGCGCCTCGCGTGCAAAGGATTCGAGCACCGTCCCGATCATCGCGCGGACCGAACGAAAATCGCTGTGAGACCGTATCTGGCTGTCGTTGAACACCTGCAGCGGGACCAGGAAATACTTCCCCGCAAGGTCGTTCGTCAGGCGGGCACCGAGAGAGCGCTCGGTGAATCGGTAGATGAGCTTCCGCATGCCGGAGCGCAGCCAGTACAGGCCTTCCGGGTACAGATCAAACGGCTTGTGATGACGATAGTTGGGGTATTGCCTCCGTCCGAGGCGACCGGCGAGGTAATACATGAACGCGTACCGCGCCATACGCGAGAACCGGGTCCGCTTTTTCTTCACTTTTTCCGGAAGCGGTACGAGCCGCAGGTCCGCATCCGAACAAGGCAGCATCGAGTTCGCATTCACTCCGTTCGGTTCGAACGTCACGAAATTGGGCCGAATGTAACCTTCCTCGAACACGAACACCGGGACGGCCTTCATCCGCGCGCGAAGGATTGCGGAACGATGGTACGGGCGGCAATCACCGAACAACACGATCGCGTCGATCTTCCGCTCGACCAATACGCGGTCGACAAAATGGGGCCAATGGTCAGGTTGTTCGCTGTAGTCAATCGAGCCAGGTTGTCGGTAGAACCAGGCGTCTCCGGCGTTCAGATTGATCTTGCTGACGAAACGGCCCTGCTCGACCAGAAAGCGCGCGAGGTGATCGAAGAACGGGCCTACCGGCCCCTGCAGCAGCAAAATGTTCCGGCTGCCGCCGAGCCGTTCGAGAATTGCCGTGCCATCCATCCGCGTCTACACCCCGTTCGCCTGTAATTCTTCCCGAACGTAAAGGCGGTCAACTTCGCGTTCGTTCCGCGCCCCCGCTCCTTCAGGTAGAACGACCCACCCGACACCGTCATCGAGGAACCACATCGACATTCGCAGGTACGCGAATCCGATAACCTTTCGGTATTTTTTTAAGTCAGGGAAGCAAGGGCAACGGAATATACACGGGGAATGGTAAATGTGTTGCCAAATATTGCCGCAAACAGGCTCAAAAAGCCCCACACGGCTCAGGGAGGTGACGCAGGCGCCCGGGCGGGGCCGTCACCGGTCTGTCGTTTCGGTTGCTACCGCGACGCCATGTACGTGCGATGCGAGTTCGCGGAGACCGCGCCGCACCGCCTCGGCCGGCGCCACGCCGTATCGCACCTGCACCCCGCGCACCCACTCGGCATGCACCATGCGCACCTCGACCGGGACGCTCGGAATTCCGAGCACCGTCGCGATCGCGGCGCGATGCTTGCCTCCCGGCAGGCAATAGATCCGGCCCAGTGGACCGATCGCGATGCCGATGTCGCGCTCGCCCGCCTCGGTTCGGTAGCGTCGCACCTCGGATTCGGCGGCGGGCCCGGTCGTGAGCTCGCGCGCATCGCGTAGCGGAAGCACGCCGCGCTGCCGGATGGAACGAAACAGGCCCAGGTAACGTTCGAAATACGCGTCGAGAAGCGCCTCCGACGAAAGGGCAACCTTGTTCCGGCGAATCGGCCGTCCCGCGTCGATCGCCTTTTTGTAATTGCGGTACGACGGGGTGGACTTGTAATCGAGATCGAGACGCGACAACTCCGCTGCCTCCCGCATCACCCCGGTCTTGGAGAACGGGTATGAGATCGCGTCCCAGCCGCCGAGCCCAAGGAAATAGTCACCGACATGGATTACCTGGCGGCCGCACTGCACCCAGTCCGCGAGCCGTTGTCCCAGCAGCGTCGTCGGCAGTTCGAGACAAAGACGCTCGCGAAAGCCTTCCAGTGCATACGGCAGCGGAACCGCAAACGCGCTTCCGGCACCGGAAGCCGCGGCGGATTTCAGCGCCCGGTCCAGCATCCATTCCGTCGCCGCCCTGCCGCCGACGACCCGACTCAGCGCGACGTGCCCCCACCTTCGCGCGACCCGCGACCAACCGTCGACGGCCGCGCGCTCCGAGCGCTGCAAGGCCCGGCACTCCGCGGCGAGCGGAATCTTTTCCGGCGCGCTCACGCGAACGCCTTCCGGCAGCCACAAGCCCTCATCGCATACCCGCGGCAAGCAGCTCTTCCGGAGACCTCGCTCCCCCGTCGTAGGCTTTCATTAGCGCAAAGGCGGTCGCAACGTAGCGGTTGAATCGCCCGACCTGCACCTCGGCCGCTTCATGTTCTCCCCGACCCAACAGCGCCTTTCGCCTTCGGACTCTTGTCCTCGCCATCCTCAACGCCGACGAAACGAGGAAGTAGTGGGAATGCGCGGCCCAGTCCTCGCTGATGTCAACGGCGCATTCCGACAGATAGCGCTCGAGAAATTCGGACCGGTACTTCGCGTTCCTGCCACCGAAAAACCGGAACAGCGCCGCGGCCAGCTCGAACCCGGCGTGGTCGAAGGCCGCGAGCTCGTAGTCGATCAGGCAGATTTCCGGCGAATCGTCGCGGACCAGGATGTTCTTCGCGAGAAGATCGCCGTGGATCAGGTGAAAGCTGTTCAACCGCCGCAGGAAGAGGCCGTGCTCGTGCAACCAGCCCAGCATTTCTTGTCTCGCTGCCACGTCATGCACGTCCGTGCACTCCAGCGCCGCACGAACATCGCGGTCGACCTTGCCCACGAGACTCTCGAAAGGCCGTCCGTACGCGAATAGCGCCCCCGGCTTGCCCGCCTTGATCGAATGCAGCCGCGCAAGCGAAACGGCGAAGGAAGAAACCAACTCGGCATTCAGCCGAGACGGCTGCAGGATTGCGCCCACCTCATAGCTCGCGACGAGCCAGCACCCGCGTTGCCGTATAAGGTCGCGCCACCGCGCCCTCGCGAAACGATGCCGCTGCATCGGAATGCCCCTGCTCTCCGCCTCGCGCAACAACGACGCCAACCTGCGCGCGAACCACGGCACGGGGAAGCGATACAGGACGTGTGTCTCGTCGGAAACCGAGACGATGCGCTTCTCGAAAAAGAGCCGCTTCGTCCGATGAATGACTTCCGCCTCTTCATCAAGCAGCCTAGCAATGATGCTAGAGTCCGTCAGCGAACCGCTTGGACTGTTCACGCCCGCCTCACCCTCGCCCACCCCTGCAACACCCACCGCAACGCCTTGCGCCACGCCGGCATGCCGCTCGGCCCCTGCTCCCGCCACGCCAGCAACTCATCCAGCGCGCGCTCCGGCGTCGTGAAGCGTCCGGTCGTGCGGCTCACATAAGTCGGATAAAGGATCAGCGCCGCCGCCAGCAGCTCGTCGAGCGCCAGCCGGCGGGCTCGACGCGGAGCCGGAGTCAGGTCCGTCGTCAGGCCCCAGCCGGCGTAGAACGGCAGGCCGTAACAGGTCACCGATTTGCCGCGCATCAGCGCCTCGAAACCGGCGAGCGACGTCAGCACATGCACTTCATCCACCTTCGGCAGCAGCTCACCCATGCCAACGTCGATCACGACCTCGTCGCACCACGACAGCGCCTGATCTTCCCGCTCCCCCTTGCCCCGTAGCCCGGCGAGCACGTCCGGATGCGGCTTGTAGACGATCCACGCGTCCGGATTCACCCGCCGGACCGCCTGCAGCAAGCCCATGTTCGTGCGGATCTCGCCCGCGCCATACCGAATGGACGCGTCCGTCTCGACCTGGCCCGGCACCAGAACCACGCGGGCGGCGGCCGACGGTCTCGACCAGCCCGCCGCGCCGACGTTGTACTTCGTCAATCCGGCGCCGACGATGCGATCCCGCAGCCGGCGGGCGCGCGCGAGCATTTTGTCGTCGAACGCGGCGGTCTGCAGCAAGTGCTCGAGGTCGGACGGCGCGGTGCCGTCGTAATAGATGCCGCGTCCGTCCGTCACCCACGAAAGCGGCCGAATGAGATCGGCGCCGAGGCCCACCGAACGGAGAAAACCGTCCTCGAGACGCAGCACCCGCAGGTCCGCACCGCAAGGGCCGACATCCTTCCTGCCCCACACAGCAAGCGTTCCACCCGCCGGCACCTCGTCCGCGCGACGGACGAAGCGCACTTCGCTGCCCTGCAGAAAATCCCGGACGATCGGCTTTTTCCAGCGCGAAAAGCCCAACGCATGCACCACCGCCGGAAAGCGCTCGCGCATCCGGCGCTGCAGCGCCATCCATTCGATCAGCCGCTCGACCTCGCAGCGCTTGCCGGTTTCCGGATCGATGTAGCGCGGGTAGTCGACGAGCGCCGCATGCACCAGCTGTTCGAGCGTCGCCCGCCCCCGCCGCTCCGGCGCCGGCAGCTCGTCGCGCGTCAATCCCCAGCCGGCATAGAACGGCATGCCGAACGTGCGCACCGGCTTGCCCCACAGCAAACCCTCGAACCCCATCTGCGACGTGACGACATACACCGCCTGCGCCTGTTCGATCAGCCGCACGGGATGGGCGTCCTCCGCCAACACCTGCACCCGCGCCATCCGCGACAACGCCGCAACGTCGAAATGCCCGCGCTTGCGTCCGGCGAACACGTCCGGATGAATCTTCACCAGCACAGTGCTGGCCGGATTTTCCTCGAGCGCGGCCTGCAGCATGCGCTGGAAATGCTCCGGACCCGCCAAGCCATACTGCAGCGACGCGTCCCCGAACGTCTGGTCCACGACCAACACGTATCGCTCCGGCAGCTCACCGGCGTACTCGCGCAGATGGTTGTACTTGGAAACACGCCCTGCCCGCCATAACGTTGTCAACTCCGCGGCGCGAACGGCTTCACGCTCCTCAAGCGGGCGGCGAACCAGCGATTCAAGACATGACGTTGACGTCGAGTCGTAGTACACACCTTGGTCGTCCAGCACCAGCGAAAGTGGTGGGTCCTGGTCACCAAGGCCCACCGAGCGCAAAAAACCGTCTTCAACCCGCCACACCGAAATGCCGTGGCGGGCAGCATAGGCCTCCGCCACGAGAGCACTCGGCTTGCGTCCCCATGCAAGCACGCCACTGATAGCAAACGGGTCCGGCCGCCGGGACATCAGTAGCTCAACGTCCGCGAGCAAGGCGGGTAGCGAAGCCACCCGCTGCACGCCGCGCGTCAGAACAGCCAGCCGGCACGGGGGGGAGATCGAGACCATCGTCGCGCCAGCCTGCCTCATTCTCTTCCCAGTCCCCGTTGCGCCGCGCACCCGTCCTTGCTCGCCGCTACACTCGCAACAGACTCCTCGACATACTCGATCGGGACCCGCAACGCTTGCGGCACCGGAAAGGGCCGAGCCCTGGCGGCTGCCAGGGGCTCGGCAGGAAGGTAAGGCCGCCGCCCGTGCGCCAGCGCCTCGATATGCCAGTGCGACCACGCTTCCCAGTAGGCTAATCGCTCGGGCGAGATTCCAGTCTCGGAGTAACCGGTGGACGTCGCAGTCATCAGGGAGTCCGGCCGGTGGCTGGCCAGCGCCAGCGGTTGTCTGATCTTCCTGATCGCCCGTGGACCGAACACCACCCGTAGTCGGGCAAGAAGCTCGCTGTCGGCGCCCGTTCGCACGCAGTCCCAAGCACCCGCTTCGCGCAGCACGCGTTCCCGCCGAAAGAGGAGTGAGGACGGGTTCAAGCGCATCAGCGGGTGCACCGCCCGCGCATAAAACGCTCCATCGTCCTGAATGCGCACCAAGTTCGACACAGTGCCTACCAGACGCTCGTCCGACAACAGCGGCGCGACCTGCCGAGCGATCTTCACGGGATGCGACCAGTCATCCGAGTCGTGACAGGTGACAAACTCGCCTCGCGCCTGCGACAACCCAATGAGCTTAGCGGCATAGGTGCCGACGTTGCGATCCAGTGCCACAAAACGCAGCCGCGAATCACGCTGGGCCAAGTCCCGAACCAGCTTGGGTGTGTCGTCGCCACTGGCATCGTCCACCACGACTAGTTCCAGCTGACGATAGCTTTGTAGGAGCACGGACTCGATGGCCGGAAGGACCCGCGGACCAGTCCGGAAGGTGGTCATCAATACCGTCACCAAAGGCCCTTCCTGCGGTGCAGGCGGCTCCTTCACTGCGATGTTTACCGGCGACGGCGCATGGGCCACATGGATTAAGCGCAGAGCCGATACGCCGTGCGATCCGAGAAAGGCATTAAGACGCTGCAGCTGCTCGCCGGGGGTTCCGCCAAAGGCGTTTGTACGCAGCAACTGCAGCTCGGGCTTGGCCACGACCGTATCCGGTGACAGCGAGTCAAGTAGTTGTCGCGCTTCCTCGACCTGCCCGCTTCTCAGCAGCAGGCCACACAGCAAGGCGGGCGAGATCCGTGGGCTGTCTTGCGCCAGCTGCAAGGCTTGATCAGGACGAAAGGGCGCGAGATCGCTGGCGAGCTGCTCAAGGTGAGCGTCTGCGCCCGGGCAACGCAGGTATACCGCCACGGCCTCGCGCGCCTCGTCAACTTTGCCGCAGGCGGCATACGACACCGCCTTCGCCAATAGCCCCCACCATCCCAGTCGAATAGGCCGGGCCGCCACCACCGAAGCGTACATTCCCAGCCGATACATCGCCGAAAGCGCCCGCGGCGACAACGGCCCGGCGCAGTCATGATGCGCGAGCGCGTGCGCCAAGCGGTCCTTCCGGTAATGCCACCAAAACCGCAACTGGTTCGGGGCGCGCTTAGTTGCAGACATCCAAAAACACCCGAGCGGCACGCGCGCGAGAATCGAGACTCTCTTCAAAGGCGCCACACGTTATAGCCGGCAGCCCGCAACGCCTCGGCGTCAAAGAACGCCTTGACGTCGATAAACGTACCGCCGGGCAGCAGCTTGGCTCCCAACTCCTCCACCGTCAGTTGGCCATACTCGCGATGCGCGACGGCTGCCACCAAAGCATCGCCGGGAAGCAATTCCTCCCACGGGATGAGCGTTACGCCATATTCGTGCATGGCCTCCTCGGAATCCGCGTGCGGATCGGTCACGCTTACATTAATGCCATAGCTCTGGAGCTCACGGATGATTTCAATCACCTTGCTGTTGCGCAAATCGGCACAATTCTCCTTGAAGGTCAGCCCCAACACGTTGACACGCGCGCCCCTAATGGCGCAACCGGCGGCAATCATTTGCTTCACGGTCCGCTCAGCAATGTACTTGCCCATCCCATCGTTGATGCGGCGCCCGGCCAGGATCACCTGAGGGTGGTAACCCAACATCTCCGCCTTGTGGGTCAGGTAGTAGGGGTCCACGCCGATACAGTGCCCCCCGACCAGACCGGGCTTGAACTTCAGGAAGTTCCACTTTGTGCCAGCAGCTTCCAGCACCTCGGTAGTGTCGATGTCCAACTTGTCGAAGATGACGGCCAATTCATTCATCAGCGCGATATTCAGATCGCGCTGGGTGTTCTCGATGACCTTGGCGGCCTCGGCGACCCTGATCGAGCTAGCGCGATAAACACCCGGCTCAATAATCCGCTCATACAATGCAGCCACATTCTCCAACGTCTCGGGCGAGTCGCCCGCGACGATCTTTAAGATCTTTGTGAGCGTGCGGTCGCGATCACCCGGGTTGATGCGCTCGGGGCTGTACCCGACAAAAAAATCCTGCTTCCACTTGAGCCCTGACTCGCGCTCCAGCACCGGAATGCAAATCTCCTCAGTGGCGCCGGGGTACACCGTGGACTCGAAAACAACAATCGCGCCCTTCTTCATATTGCGGCCCACAGTCAACGAGGCTCCAACCAGCGGACTGAAATCCGGCATATTCGATTCATCCACCGGAGTGGGCACCGCCACGATAATGAGGTCAGCTTCAGCGAGCTCGGCAGGATCATCCGTGTAGACCGCATGCACGCCAGCACGCACTTGGTCGTCCGTCAGCTCACGAGAGGGATCCACACGGCGGCGACAACACTCTACCTTTTGCCTAGAAACGTCAAAGCCGATAGTTTTCAGTTGCTTGCCAAGCTCAACAACCAGGGGAAGCCCCACATAACCCAACCCGATTACCGCCGCGCACTTAATGTTCACAAGGCCACCTTAAAGCGGCGCCCTACGCCGCACAAAAAGATTAGATGAGAAAAGAAATCGACTCGAAAGCAGCGTCATTCACGCGTTAACTACTCAATCCTGCCCAGCGCCACTTGCTCGCCAGGGCCACCAATACAGTGCATTAGACGCAGATATGACAGTCATGGGCGACGGTCCGCCACTCTGGAGCCCACGACTCGAGTTCAACTAGAGTCTCCAGAACGTTCCCCATCTCAGCTCGCGTAATCGCGCTGGATCGAACTCCCACCAACGCAGATCTAAAAGCCGTTGAGCAATATCGCCGGAAAAGCGGTAACGTATAACACGCGCTGGAACCCCGCCCACGATCGCAAAATCTGGTACATCCCGGTTCACGACTGCGCCGGCTGCGATTACCGCGCCATGCCCGACGGTGACGCCCGAAAGTACAATCGCCCGATCACCGATCCACACGTCGTTTCCAACCTTCACTCGAATTCTCTTGACTGGGTCGGCGAGTTTCATCGTCGAACGTTCAGTAAAATGCCCAAAAAAGGGGCTGGTCGACAACGCCTCCAATTCATGATGCCCTGTTCCAATCGTAACGTCGCGCCCAATCGAGCAGTATCGACCGATCTCCACTCCGGAACGCACGAACCCTCCGTTCATATATGAGTGCATTCCAAAGCGAACGCCCGGATGAATATCACAGGCCCCGAGTGAAACTTTCGGTTCGAAGCGAAAGGGGGACCGCGGTATGCGACCCAACGTTACCTCCAACCCGAGGCTCTTCAATTCAGACTCTCGACTCATATACAGAGGACCAGAAGTTGACACCAGTACGCTCGAGTTATCCGCTCTTCGCATCCAGTGGAAAGAACACCGACACCGCAGAGACGATCGGCGATTCGGCAAATAATCGATAATCGCGGAGCGCTCACCCTGGTCGGTCAGCTCACCAATCCTGCCACGAGCTGACGGTGAATCGCGGCCGAAGCGTATTGAATATGCAAGCTTTTCGCCCTATGCCGCCCAGCTGCGCCAAATCGCGCCCACAAAGTTGGATCTGTATAGAGTGCCTTGCAGGTTTTCCCAAACTCGTCCGGCGTTCTCACCTGAATACCACAGCTCGATAGAACCTCCGTATGCGCGTGAATCATTGGACGATAAACGACAGGAACTCCGAGTCCGGCCGATTCCACAGGTATCATCTCAAATGTGGCATGAGGTGTGAGACACGAAACAATTCGCCTCCGAGCAAGCCATGCTTCCCATTCAGGCCCGCTCGCATACGGCACCACCTCGAGGCCAAGATCCCTGTCGATTTTCCCGCCGTATTGCCGAACCGCGTAAAGACACACGCCCGGAAGCTCCCGACGTACCGCAGATATCCATTCCTCGATGTCACCACCGACCAAGTTACGATTAAGAAGCTTCTGAAGATCCCCGAGAAAAATTCCAGAGGTTTCCTCAAAATCAGCTTCTAGTGACAAGTCAAAATCGATTGTCTTCGGTATGCAGATCAAGCTCTCCTTTACAGAACTGAAGTCCGGATAATCAGCAGCTCCGTACGTAAACACGCATGCCTTTACACGACCCTTGAACTGTTCTTGCCATACTTCGAGCTTTTTTGCGATCCAATCGGTTCGAGAGTCGATGAGATTAAACGATAAGTTCACGTAGACTTGCTTTCCACGGTGAGCTGCATGTTCCATCAGAGCCTCGACCGGCTCAAAATCTGGACGTTCCGGGTCTCCCGGGTAGATCCAAACGATCTTGGCTTCCTTGATAGATGCGAAAATATTCGTCCTATCCTGGTCAATCTCGACAGGAATTACCCTATGGCCCAAACTCCGAAGTGCATCAAGGATTAAGTGACCTGACTTAAGAATGCCGCCCTTTTTCCATCTATCCTTGTTCAACCGACCTACGTACGCCACGGTAGGAGTAGGACGCTCGAAAGCCAAGGGCGGAAGCACAGCTGACCAGTTGTTGTGCGCGATTACTAGTTCATTTTGAAGAGCACGAGTATCCGCCTTCGATCCGGTCTTTTGCATCGATTCCCGGTGAATTGGTTTGTCATCCGGAATTTCCAGAGGAAGCGCCTCACCCGCGTCATGCTTAATTGCGACAAACGGCACACCTTGCCGCTGGCCCAAGAGCGCAAAATAGACGTCAGCCATATTTGAGGTCTCGAAGTCGGAACGACGGACCTCAATGGAACTTGAATGGAACGCGGTGCAACCCGTTCCGAGCACGTGAACGGCAATATCCTCAGGGCGCCCCGACCTGAATGAGAACACTCGTCGAGACTCATTTGAGTAGTAGTCCTTGAATGGCGCCTTAATGAGCGAGCCATGCCAACCGACAATCGCCTTACGCCCGTACCGTTCGATAGCGTCAATACAATGCGCGACGTAATACGGGGGGTATGCAATATCATCGTCACACGAGAAAAAATAGCCGTCAAAGCCCTCTACGCCGTAGAACTTCCCTCTATCGCCAATATCACCCTTCCCGTGTATCACGGTAATCTTGTCGCGATGGAGAAAATCGGGCACTTCGCTGTAATCGTTTAGATAAACGAATATCTCATCCGCCTGGTCGTAGAGACAGGCGATGACATACGATAGGGCAGTTCGACGCACTTCGATCGACGCTATGCCTATGCGAACCCGCTCCCTTCGTACCTCAGCAACTGACGAGGAAGGAGGCTTGACCCCTATCATTAAGGCAGAAGGAGCGCTATCAACTTCCATTTGTCTCGATCTGCTTTCACCGCCCGCCAGAGCAGCCACTCGAGAGTGCAGCTTCTTGAAGTCGTCAATATCCCGCTTTACGCGACACTCCGTTCGTTGCTCAAAGTCGTTCCACGTCTCGTACCGACTGACCCATCCTCTAGTTGCCCTATTGAGTAGGGTCAACAGCTTTCCAACGACTGCGCGGGGCCCCTTCGTATAGAGCGAATGAAGTCTGCGGGAGAGGATTCGCGCGCGGGTACGCTCGGTTTGAACAGCAACGAGTAAACGTGCGATCTCTGTTTCTAGCTCCTGAACCTTGTCTGCTCCGTGTTCCAACCTCCCCGTCCGCTGCCGGATTTCCTCGAGTGATGCGTTGAAGACGCGATTTGCTTTACTCAGGTCCTGCCGGACTGCGCTGATCAAGCTTTCAGTGACAGAATCAAGAACGTTCTCTTGATTCTCAAGCACCAAGGCGAGCTCATCTGCGCCGCTTGAGGCGGCACTCTTGATGAGTTCGGCCTGACGGACGAATAGGTCTTTGATGGCTTGCTCGTGAGTCGTCAATTCCTGACGACGGGTTTTATCAAGCTCCGACAAGCGCTCGTTCTGTTGATCTTGTTTCTCAAGCAAGATGCCCATTCGATCGCTGACGCCTTCCAGCGCGAGGACACCACAGTCGAGTCGATGCTGGTGTCCCTCGAGCGCGCGCAGCACTTGATTCCCGCTTTCTTTCAGGGTTTCGCTCAGCGCGACTGCCTGTTCGGAAAGCAGGTCTCTGAATGTCTCTTCCTGTTTCGCGCCGTGCTTGGTGAGGTACTCGCCCAGATCGACCACGCGAGCGTGCAGTTCCTCGTGACGCTGCAGCAAAGTGGTCTGGTCGGTCCCGAGGTCTCCCAATCGGCGCGCGTCACCTTCCAGCAGTTCCCGCTGTCCGTCAAGCGCACGTACTACGTCGTCACGAGCCCCCTTAAAGACATCATCTATTACACGGGCCTGGTCTGCGAACAGCCCCTTGAGCAGATCATCCTGACCAACCAAGTGACTCGAAAGGGCCTTCCCTGCTTCAACGATCTCCTCCGTCTTGCGCCAAAGCCGGTCCAACTGCCCTTGAACCCGTCGCCGAACATCCTCGACGTCATTCCTGACCAAATAGGTGAGAAACCTAGAGAACCGACTCCACTCCTCAACCGGCACGAAAAATACTGTTGGCGTCTTCCCTTTTTGTCCTATTGGACAATAGTCGTAGCCACCGAGAACTGAACTGACTTCCAAGTACGCAGAGTGCGTTTGCACCTCAACAACAAGCAACGGCCGATTCATTCGAATCAGACGTTCCGCACCGCGCAACACGGCGACTTCGTATCCCTCGACATCTATCTTGATCGCCGCGACCTGTACGCCTTCTGGAACAACGCTGTCAAGCGTCGCCATGGTCACCGCACCAGAAGGCGAAGGAGTGAAACGGGACGCCCCCATGTTCCCTGGACGCTCTACCATTACTCCGCGCTGATCCTGATCCCCAAGCGCGACATTAAAGGTCTTAACGCGCTGTTCGAGACGATTAAGCTGGATATTTCTGCATAGTATTTCGTACGCAGCTGCCAGCGGCTCAAATGAGTAGACTTCTCTGTCCAGAAACGCGGCGCAATACACACTGTGGTTGCCAATATTTGCGCCTACGTCGCATATGATTCCCTCTGACAGTGGAAGACGGCCGAGCTCCTGCAATAGATCGAGCTCATAGAACGCCCCGTTTTCCGCGATCTGCCGCTGGATGTAGTCATTTCTATCTGGCAGATCCATCACGACGGACCTATTATCAACATTTATCGGAAAGAGAGCATTCTCAATTTTCATATCATGACCTTCGCCCGAAAGCCCCATGTGAAAAACTATCTCGGACCAGCAGCCCAGTTAAATGCTGGCAAGAACGGAACTTGCACCCGGCGTTCCGCCATCCAGCCCTGATTGAGCACCCGATAAGAGCTGCGGACCATTGTTGCTAGAGACCGAAAACAACCTTCGCGCTAACCGCGATCTGATAAATGATCTGCGTCATGTCCTTCCAGATCTGGCGGGACTTGACCTCGACCTTCGGCAGCACCAGCACTTCGTCGCCGGCGCGGAGCGACGCGGCCTCGCCGCCGCGGTCGAAGCTGCCGTCGCGGTGGGCGACGACGACGCGGGAGTTGTCAGCACTCTGGGTGTAGCCGCCGGCCTTGCCGATGTAGTCGTCGAGCGCGAGTTGCTGGTCGAAGGCGATCGCGTTCGGGAACATGACTTCGCCATTCACGAGGACGAGGCCGTCGCGGGTGGGGATCTTGAGGATGTCGCCGTTTTCGAGGAGCAGAGTGTCGCGGTCGGTCGCCTGGGCGATGAGGACCTGCCCGGTCGGCTCGATGGTCTTCGCACGCTCGACCCATTGGAGGATCAGTTCGGCTTCTTCCTTGCGCAGGCGCGCTTCGTCGCTGGTGCCGCTGCGGGCCGTGAGGACGGTGGATTCGAGGCTCTTGAGGGCGGTGGCGAGCATCGCCTTCTGGCGCTCGCGCACGCTGCGGCGGAAGAGCTGGATGCTTTGGGTCTCCGATCGCTCGGAAAACTCGATCCGTCCGACGAGGTCGCCGATGCGGGCGCCGTAGGGCAGGACGTATTCCTGCGCGCTCTGGTGTTCGCCTTCGACGCGGACGGTGATCGTGCCGGGCTTCTTGTCGGCGGTGAATTCGACTTCGTCGCCGTTGCCGATCGTCACGCCGTTCGATTCGGCCAGGGCGTAGTACTCGACGTTGCGGACCGTGCCGGTGTTGCGCACGACGCGGACGTGGGTGGCCTGGGCCTTCGGTTTCGCGAGGCGGGCGAGATCGCTGACGGCGAGCTGCGGCGCGGCGAATTCGAAGCGCTTGGAATTGTCGGCGAGACCGCTGACGAGCGCGGTGTTCTGGCGCGGCGGCACGAAGATCACGTCGCCGTCTGCGAGTTGCAGCAGCGGGATGCGGCCCGCGAGCAGGAAGTCGTACAGATTGACCGTCGCGCGGACGCGTTCGCCGCGCTTCACCTGGACGTGCAGGAAGCTGCCGCGCTCGGGGTCGATGCCGCCGGCCTGGTCCAGGTAATGGAGCAGGCTGTCCATGCTGGTGCCGTTATAGAGCCCGGCGCGATTGACGAAGCCGCCGACGAAGACGCGGACCGGCTGCGCGGCAGCGAGGCTCGCATAGCTCGACACGTTGGCGCGGAAGACGCGGCGGGCCGCAGCTTCGACGACGCGCTGAAGGTCCTTGTTGGCCACCCCCAGCACCTTGACTGGGCCGACGTGCGGCAGGAAGACGTTGCCCTGTGGGTCGACGACGAGGACGTCGTCGAAGGTGTACGCGCCCCACAGGCGCACCTGGATGCGGTCACCGGTCGTGATGAGGTAATCCGGATTGAACTGGATCGCCCCTTCGCGCGCGAAAGTGCCGGCGAAGAGATTGGCGCCGAAGACGTCGCTGGCGAGGTTCGCGGAATAATCGACTTGCCGTTGCGGCTCGGCCTCCAGTTGCGGCACTGCGGCTTGGGCTGGGACAGGCGCGGGGACAGTGGCTGCGGCGGGTCTGTTGGGCATTGCGGAAGCGCCGCCGTTCAGACCCAGGCTCTGGCTGACACCCAGCGGATCGGCTGCGAACGCCCCTGCGGCGGCGAGGGATGCAACGGACAGGACGGTAGAGAGAACGAAACGGCGCATGGATCAGTCCTTGTGGTCGCGGATGATGGCGGCGATGAGATGCACGACGCCTGCGAGCAGCAGCGCGACCAGCACGAAAACGACGATGTTGTAGAAGCGGCGGGGCTCGAGCGGATATTCCGGGACGGTCGGGCTTTGCAGCACCGATACCTTCTTGAGCGTGCGAGTGGCCTCGATCCGGCCCTTTTCCAGCGCGACGAGCGCGGTGCGGTAGACGTCCTGTGCAAATTCGGCATTCAGCTGCAGGCGCTGGAACGCTTCCACGGTGCGGTTGAGCGCCTTGCCTTTCGGTGCCGCGAGACGGCCCTGCTCCTGCGTGATCTGCTTTTCGAGCGCGTCGATCTGCATGTCGACTTCGATCACGCCCGGCGCCTGCGGCGCGAGGTAGCCGACCAGCGCGGTGCGTCGGGTGCGCAGTTCGGTAAGCTGCGCTTCCAGTTGGTTGATGACCGCAGCGAGGCTTTCGGCCGTGCCCTGCGGCGAAACCAGGCCATTCTCGTTTTGAAACGCGAGGACTGCCTGGCGCGCCTCGATGGCGCGCTCGCTCATCTGGCCGACTTGCCGCTCCAGGAAGCTCACCTGCTCGTGCGCGAGTCCATGGGCCATCTCGTTCATCGTGCGCTCGCCCTCTTCGACGAGCATCGCGGAAATCGCATGCGCCGTTTCGGGGTCGTAGCCCTGCGCGCGGATGACGAGCACGCCGACGTAGTCATCGAACTCGACGCTGACGCGGGACAGATAGTGGCGGTGGAAGCGTTCCAGCGAGGTTTCCGCGGACCACATGCGCGACAGGATGTCACGGCTGCGGTCGCTGTAATGGGCGCGCAGCTTGAGCCTGGCGTCGAGCTTGTTGAGCATGTCGACGGACAGCAGGTGATCGCGCAGCAGCAGCTGCTCGGCGCGTGCGCCATTGCCGACGCCGGCGAGCAGCGAGCCGAAATCCATGCTCTGGCCACCGGCAAGGTCGGTGCGCTGGATGATGACGCGCGCCTCGGACACGTAGCGGTCGGAGGCGACAAAGCTCCAATACACAACAGCGAGCAGACAGGCGACGAACGCGACGCCGAAAGTGCGTTGGCGCAGCAGGCGCGGGGTGAGCAGGCCGTCGGCCCACTCGGCGAAACGGCTCATAAGCCGAGCCGCGCGGGATTGCTTGATGCGGTCGATCATGCGGAGATACTTTCCTTGTAGTTTTTGAGCGCGTCGCCGATGTCGTCGAACCAGTACGCGCGCCCTTCGTGCAACCAGATACCGGCGCTGCAGAACTGCCTGAGCGTGCTCTCGCCGTGCGAAACCATGATCAGACCAGCGCGGTCAGTGAGTTTCTTGAACGCATCGGCGGCCTTCTTCTTGAATGCGGCGTCGCCGGCGGCGGTGACTTCGTCCGAGATATAGACGTCGAAATCGAACGCGAGCGAGAGCGCGAACTGCAGGCGCGACTTCATGCCCGACGAGTAGGTGCGGACGGGTTCGTCGAACGCGTCGCCGAGTTGCGCGAAGTCCTGGACGTAGGCGATGCGGTCCGCGAGGTCGTCCTCGTGGCCGTGGATGCGGCAGACGAATTTGGCGTTCTGGCGTCCCGTGAGGGTGCCGTGCGTGCCGCCGCCATACCCCATCGGCCAGGAAACGCGGCAGTTGCGCTCGATGCGCCCGCGCGTCGGCGTATCGACCCCGCCGATCAGGCGCAGCAGCGTCGACTTGCCCGCGCCGTTGCGCCCGACGAGGCCGACGTTCACTTTCGGCGGGATCGTGAAGCTCACGCCCTGCAAGACCCACTTCCCCGGACCGTGATCGGTCTGATAGCGCTTATGCACGTCTTCGACGAGGATCATTGCGCCCTGAGCCTCACCGCATAGCGAACCTGCAAACTGAGGCCCAGAAAGATGGTGGTCAGCGCAAAACCGTAGAGGTAGCCGAAACTTGCCTCCGGCGCCGCGTGGTAGAGGGGGAAGAACGCGCCGCGCGCCAGCTCGAGGCCGTGGGCGAACGGGTTATAGAAGAGGATTTCGCGGTACTGCGGCGGGACGAGAGACACCGGGAACATCACGCCGGAGAGAAAGTAGAGCGGCGTGAACAGCAGCCGGGCGACCTTGCCGAGTTCGGGGACAAGCTCGGACGCGACCGACAGGATCAGCCCCAGGCCAAGCCCGCACAGGCAAAGTCCGGCAAAACCGGCGAGTGCGCCGAGCGGATCGTGCGGAACGACCTGAAAGCCGAAGAGCCCCGCGCCGACCAGCAGCAGCATCGCGACGATGACGCCGAGAAACGCTTCGAGGGCGGCCCGTACCAGCACCGCATCGACGGGTATGACTTGGCGGTACGCAAACAGGGCCTCGTTGGCGTTGATCGCTTCCATGCCACGCGAGTAGATGTTGCGCGCGGTGAAGAAACTCGAAAGTCCGACGAGCAGCCAGACGGCGGCCTCGGCGCCGGGCACGACGCGCATCCGCACGAGGGTGAACAACACCAGAATGAATGCGACGTGGACGACCGGTTCAAACAGCAGCCACGCCCACGCGGCGCGGCCCGACGAGATGCGGGAGACGGCTTCGCGAAGAAAAAGCGCCTTCCAGACGGAGAGCGTAACGGCCGAAGCGGAACGGACGGTGCCGGACATGAATCTGTTGCTCGTGTTGCTACCTTCCTGCGCATCCTCCTGGTTTCATGACGCAGGAAAACTCGAGAAGCAGCCAATCGCAAAAACCATCATGACGAAGAATTGCCCTCCGCCCTGACGAAACGTAACGAATTGTAATGAGCGGAGGAAACTAATTCGAGGAAAGATGTCACGCGCGAGCGCCATTTTCCAAATGGCATTGGGTGCGATAGCACGATCGGCAGCGGTTGCCGATGCGGCGCGACGTGAATGCGCCAGGAATGGTGCGAGGGAAGAGACTCGAACTCTCACGCCTTTCGGCGCTGGAACCTAAATCCAGTGCGTCTACCAATTCCGCCACCCTCGCGAGGTGGCCGCCGTTGCGGCGGCGGGCGGATTATACATGGGCGTCGGGGGGCTGTTTTGCGAATTCAGGGCTCGCCGTTCCGGCCCGACCGCATGTCCCGCCGGGCGTCCTTTGGCTCCGCTCGGACCTACATCCGCAGGCGCTCCGCGTACCCCGTCATTTCAAGATAGCCCCGTCCGATCTCGCGGCCGTTTTCGAGGAGCCTCACCGCGCCTTCCCAATACACCGCGCCGGTCGAGCGGCGGCTATCGAGTTCCTGGTCGTCCATCAGCGGCGCAAGTTGCAGGCGGCGGCCGTCGATACGGAGGTCCCATTCGACGGGATATTCGCTGCCGGTGCGCGGCGAGCGCCAGCGCCGGCCAGGGAGAAATTCGACTTCGTGCGGTGCGAGGGCTCGCGGCTCGCCGCTGGAGGAAGCGATCGTTCCGGCAGTCCACAGCGCGCGTCCCTCGGCGTCGCGCATCCGGAACGCCATCAGTGAGCCGCCATCGTGCAGGTTGATGCCGATCCAGTCCCAGCCGCGCGCGCCTTCCGGCAGCGTTTCGGTCGACCATTCGTGATCGAGCCACGCGCGGCCGCGGACCTTCTGCGCCTTTCCGCGCAACGTCAGCGTGCCGTCGACTTCGAGCTGCGGGCGACTGTAGTAATAGCTCGCGTGCTTCGGGTCTGGCGCCTTGCGGCTGAAGCCATGGTCGCCATTGAGCACCGGCGGGCCGGGTGGGACGAAGCGCAGGCCGAAATCGAATTCCTCCGCGTCGACGCGGGCCTCGTACCGCCCGTCGCGCCATTCGAGCGCCCAGTCCCCCACCCACGCGCGCGTGCGCCCGGTCTCGGTACCTGCCAGCGGATCGAGCGCACGCTCGGCGCGCTCGGCATGCAGCAGGCGGCCCTCGGCCGGGTCGGCGAGCGCCGCATGCGCGAGGATCAGTTGGCGCGGCGCGAAACGGCTCGGATTCCGATCGCCGATCCGCGTGCGCACGCGGAAGAACGTGACCTGGAAACCGCGCTCGACTCCATCCTCGTCCTCGAGCCAGCCGGTGACGTACCACCATTCGTTGCGGAAACCGGGGTGCGCGCCGGTGTCGGCCGGGAATTCGAGCACGCGCCCTTCGACGACGGGCGGATAGGGCGTAGGGTCGTCGGCAAGCGCGACGGTGGCCGCGATCGTCAGAGCGGCAACCCCCGCGAGGAAGCGTGCGCCGACCGGTCGCGGCCGGCCGACGCGGACCTTCCTTGCCTCGTGCCAGTCCCGCCGACGCCATTGCATCAGCAGCCCCGCCCTTTTGTCGTCACGTCGAAAATCGCTCCTGCCCGAAAGTCTCCCATCACCAATCCTCCCGCACGGCAAGCACCGCAGACTGGCGCATCGCGTGGCGGCCGGCGAGCCGCGCGGCGAACGCCGCGAGCAGGACAAGCGCGACCGCAAACGCGGCGAGCGCCGCCACCGGGACGCGCAGATCCATGCTCCAGTGAAAACTCTGGCGGTTGACCACTTCGACGAGCACCAGCGCGATCGCGCCGCCCGAGGCGAGGCCGACGATGACGCCGACGGCGGCGCTCAGCGCGCCTTCGAGCGCGAGCAGGCGGCCGATTTCGGCGCGCGTGACGCCGAGATGGCGGAGCATGCCGAACTCCTTGCGCCGCGCGGTCGCGAGCGCGGCGAAGCTCGTGCTGATGCCGAACAGGCCGATCAGGACCGCGACGGCTTCCATCGCGTAGGTGACGAGGAAGGTGCGGTCGAAGATCGCCAGCGTTCGCGTGCGGATCGCACCCGGCGTCTGGATTTCAATCGTGCGGGCATCCAGCGCGCTTACGAGGGCGGCGCTGACGTCCGCGGGCCGCGCGTCGGCGGCGAGGTGAATCGCGACGTCATTCGTGCGCTCGTCGCCGGTCAGCGCGCGATAGTCGGCGAGCTCGATGACGACCGCGCCGTTCTGGCGCGCGTAATCGCGCCAGATGCCGGCGACGCGAAACGGACGCTCGCGGCTCCCGAGCGGCAACGTGAGCGGGTCGCCGACACGCAGCCCGAAAAGATCCGCCATTGCTTCGGAGATCCAAGCGGAACGGTCCCCGCTTCGTTCTGGCTCTGGAGCGATTGCGCCCGCGACGAGCGGAATCCGCGCGCCATCCGCGACGGGCCGCGCGATAAGCGTCACCGGCAAGTGCGCGTCGTCGAGGCGCAGCGTGTCGAAGCGCACCGGCTGCGCTTGCGCGATGCCGGGGATTTCCCCGATGCGGGCGACAGTCTGCGGGGTCAGGAATCCGCTCGCACCCGACGGCGACGCCCGCAGGTAGAGATCCGCGGGCAGCACTTTCGACAGCCAGTCGTCGACCGAGCCGCGGAACGAGCTGACCATTATCGCCATCGCGGCGGCGAGCGCGACGCTCGCAACCACCCCTGCGGCGGCCACGACCGCCTGCCCCGGCGCCGCGGCGAGCCGGGCGAACCCGAGGCGGACGAGGAATCCGCGGCGCTCGTGCCGGACCGCCATCACGAGCCGGACGACGCCGGGGAGCACGAGCACCGCGCCGGCGAGGATCAGCGCAATCGCCGCGTAGCCGAATACCGGCACGGCGCCGACCGGCGGCGCGAGGCACGACACTGCGGCGAGCGCGAGGCACGCGAGCGCGGCGTGCCAGCGCGGGCGGCTGCGGAAAACTTCGGCTTCGTCGCCCGCGTGCAGCGCGCGGGCCGGCATTAGCCTCGCCGCTTCGCGCGCGGGCATCGCCGCGCCGGCGAGTCCGGCGACGACGCCGAGGCCGAGGTACGCGGCGCTCGCAAGCGGCTCGAAGCGCAGTTGCGGACGGACGCCCTCGAAGTAGCCGGCGCCGAGGTCACCGCCGACGACAGCCACCGCCAGCGCGCCCAACGCATAGCCGAGCGCGACACCGAACACGCCGCCGACGAGGCCGAGCACGCCGCCCTCGGCAAGCAGGCCCCCCAGCATCGCGCGGCGGTCGAGGCCGAGCGCGCGCAGGAACGCGAGCTCCTGGCGCCGCCGCACGACGGACAGCAACTGCGTCGAAAAGACGAGGAATCCGCCGGTGAGAAGCGCGATCGCCGCAAGCATCGTGAGGTTCACGCGATATGCGCGCGATAGCCCGGCCGCCTGCGACTCCGTCGCTTCGGGCGCGAGCAGCTCTACGCCCGGAGGCAGTACCCCGCGCAGCGCGGCCTGTGCCCGGCGCGGATCGGTTCCCGGCACCAGCCTCAGGTCGACGCGGGTGATCCGGCCGACGCGCTCGAACACGTGCTGCGCCGCGGCGATGTCCATCACCGCGAGCCGCTGTCCCACGCCCGCGGCGGGCACGCTCCCGGCGACGCGCAACACCTCTTCGCGCGTCCCGACCTGCACCGCGAGCGTCTGTCCTGGTCCGAGTGCCAGCGCGGCCCGTGCCGCCGGGCTCAGGAACAGCGCATCGGCCGCGAGCGCTGCAAACGGCGTCGCGCCTCGGTCCGGGCCCGCCGCCTCTGCGTCCGCGCCGTCCCCGTCCCCGTCCCCGTTCGCGTCCCCGTTCGCGTCCCCGTACGCGTCCCGGTTCGCGTCCCGGTTCGCCTCTCCGTCCGCGCCGCCGTCGGCCGCCGCCGGCGCGGGCGTCTGCGCCGCGGGCATCAGCGCCGATTGCATCGCTGCGGCGCGGAACACGTCGATGCCGAAGATCCGCAGCGTGTCCTCCCGCCCGGGCAGCCGCACCTCGATTTCCAGTATCGGGCTCGCCTCGGCGATTTCCGGGCGCTGCGCGAGCGAGACGTAAAGGTCGTCGCCGAAACCATCCCGCGGGCCGAGCACCTGCAGGTCCGCCTCGCCGGAGACGAGCCGCATCCCGCGTCCGAACTCGTCGAGCGCCGCGGTATGGATCAGCTGCACCGCGAGCCCGAGCGCGACCCCGAGCGCGATCGCGACGAGCGACAGCGCGGTCGCGAGCCGCCGGCGCCCGAGGCTCGCGAGAAAGATCCGCGCGAGCGCCGGATTCATCGCGCGAGCGCCTCGGCGTCGAGTCCGTCCGCGGTCAGGCGCAGGATCCGGTCAGTCCGGGCGGCGGCGGTGCGCGAATGCGTCACGATGATCCCGCTCGCCCCGGCGCTGCGAATGCAGTCGAGCAGCAGGTCGAGGATTTCGCCCGCGCGCTGGGGGTCGAGATTGCCGGTCGGCTCGTCGGCGAGGACCAGCGCCGGCTCATGGACGAGCGCCCGCGCGATCGCGACGCGCTGCAGCTCCCCGCCCGAGAGGTGTCGCGGCCAGTCGCCGCCGCGGCCGGCGAGGCCGACGCGGGCGAGCATCGCTGTCGCCCGCTGCCGCGCCTCGCGATTGGGACGGTCGAGCAGCCACAGCGGCAGCGCGACGTTCTGCATGACGGTCAGATGCGGCAGGACGTGGAACGCCTGGAAGACGAAGCCGTAGCGATGCCGACGCAGTCGCGCGAAGGCGTCGTCGTCGAGCTCCGTCAGTTCGACGCCGTCGAGCCGGATGCTTCCGTGGTCGACCGGCTCGAGCCCGGCGATGCAGTTCAGCAACGTCGATTTCCCGACTCCGGATTCGCCCATGATCGCGACGCATTCGCCGGCCGAAAGCGTCAGCGCGACGTCGCTGAAAAGCGGCCGCGGCGCGGTCGTGCCGAAGCCTTTCCCGAGTTCTCGTAACGCAAGCATGTTCAGGAGCCCACGAAATCAGAAATGCGTCAGCTTTCACCCAAATTGGGTAGCCGCAAAGTCCAAATGCCCACGACAGGGAATTGACACCCTGCAATGCAAATGGAACTCTCATGCCAAAAGGGAGCCGTAATGCAGCATCGAACAATAGCAGCAACGATAAGTCGAACGTCACCCATCCGTGAGTCCAGTTCGGTCGGAGCCGGAAAGGTGCGGAACGATCCCCCTTCGTCGCCGCTCATCGCCGCGCAGCCAATCCTCCCGCTCCTGCATTGAAGGCAAGACGTGCGTCGTCTCGGCGATCTCTCGATTCACAATCGCCTGCTGCTCGTAGCGCTGCTGCCGGCCGCGCTGCTCGCGACGCTGATCACCGGCCTCGTACTGTATCGAAGCACGATGTCCCTCGACGAGGCGCTGCGCGAGCGCGGGCAGGCGATCGTCAGCTTTCTCGCCCCGGCGGCCGAATACGGCGTCATTTCCGGCAACCGCGCGAACCTCTACGAACTGCTGCAGGCGGCGATCGCGCAGCGCGAGATCAGCGCGGTGGCGATCTACAACCAGGAGGGCGCGCTCCTTGCGAGCACCGGGCGCTTCAACGTGCTCGAGCCCACGGCGCTGCGGGAGATCGACGAACCGAGCACCTCGCGCGGGCCGGTGAACGTGTTCGTCGCGACCGCGCCGGTCGTCTCGCGCGGCGTCGTTTTCGACGACGCATTCAGGCCCGGCTGGTCCGCGGTAGAGCCGCCGCCGGTGCGGACGATCGGCTGGGTGTATGTCGAACTCGACAAAGGTCCGTCGCAACGCGAGAAACGTCTCGTGATCTTCGCGACCCTCGGACTCGCTCTCGTCGGTCTCGGCCTGACCGGCATCGTCGGGCTGCGGCTCGCGCGGTCGATTTCCCGGCCGGTCGCGGCGCTGGTCGAAGGGGTCGACCGAATGGCCGGCGGCGCGCTAGACGTCGAACTCGCCGAAACGGCGAGCACGGCGGAACTCGGGGCGCTCGAACGCGGTTTCAACACGATGGCGCGCTCGATCTCGGAGAGCCACCGCACGATGCAGTCGCGCATCGATGCGGCGACGGCGCTGCTCGCGCATCAGGCGCAGCACGATCCGCTGACCGGACTGCCGAACCGCCGGGCGTTCGAGGAACGGCTCGAGGAGAGCGTCGCTGTGTCGAAACGCGCCGGGGATCACTGTGCGCTGTGCTTCATTGACCTCGACCGCTTCAAGATCGTCAACGACACCTGCGGGCATGCGGCCGGCGACGAGCTGCTGTGCCGGATTGCCCGGCTGATCCGGCAGCGCGTGCGCGACCAGGACGTCGTCTGCCGCGTCGGCGGCGACGAATTCGCGCTGATCCTGCGCGGCTGCAGCCGCGCGGATGCGCTGCGCATTGCCGAGCACTTGCGCGAAGGCGTCGCGGCCTTCCGCTTTTCGTGGGAGGACCGCCTCTTCTCGATTGGCGCGAGCATCGGCGTGACCTTCATCGACGGGACCCACGCGACGGTCGCCGACCTCTTGATGGCGGCGGACAGCGCGTGCTACGAGGCGAAAAAGAGAGGGCGCAACCAGGTCGTCGAATTCACGCCGCTCGGTGACCGACCCGCGAGCGACGGTCCGGTGCGCGGCGTCGACGAAGGCTTCGAGGAGCACGTCGAACTGCATGCGCAGTCGATCGTCCCGCTCGGTCGTGCAAGCGGCGCAGCGGCGTGGCTAGAAGTCCTCCTGCGCGTGCGCGATACGGCCGGCGAACTGCGGCAGCCTACCGACTATCTCGTTCGTTTCGAAAATCGCGAAGCGCCGCTCGATCTCGATATCGGCGTCGTCGAACTCGCCTGCGCCGCCGTCGCGCAACTGGATTCCTCGGTTGCCGAAACCCACCCGGTCAGCGTGAGCCTCAACGTGAGCCGGGCGTCGATCCTCGAAGCCCCGGTGTTCCTCGCCCACCTGCGGGCCTCGCTGCACGGCAATGCGATCGCGCCGCAGCGGATCGTGTTCGAACTGCCGGTGCCGTTGGTCGACCAGTTCCCGGACGAATGCCGCAGCTTCGCGGCCGGCGCGCGGGAACTGGGCTGCCGCTTGACGCTGCAACAGCTCGACGGCGGCGGCGTGCGGCACCTGAAATCGCTCCAGCCCGATTACGTGAAGATCAGCCTGAACGCGCTGATCACGGCCTACGGCCTCGAAGCCGGCTGCAATCTCGCGCAGGCGCTCGCCGGGATGGCGGCGGCGCTGGACGTCACGCCGATCGCCTCCGAAGTCGAGGACCCGGTGCTGCTCGAGACGCTGCACGCGTTCGGTTTCGCCTACGCCCAGGGCCACGCGATCGCGTCGCCGCGGCCGATCGGCGAATGGAAGGCCCCGGTCGAGCAGCCTGCCCCGGCCGCGCGCCGCGCCATTTCCTGACACCGATCCTCGCCCGACCGTCGCGGAACCGCGGGAAGGTCACGGCGATCGCGTATACTCGCCGGCGCTTTCCGCGCGCCGAACATGCCCGTCGACCATTACGAAAACTTTCCCGTCGCTTCCCTGCTCCTGCCCGTCCGTTTACGCGAGCCGGTCGAGGCGATTTACGCCTTCGCGCGCAGCGCCGACGACATCGCCGACGAGGGCGACGCGCCGCCCGCCGAGCGCCATGCGCGCCTCGACGACTACCGCGCCGCGCTCGACGCGATCGAACGCCGGGAGCCCGCGCGCGACCCCGAACTCGCGCCGATGTTCGCCCGCCTCGCCCGCAACATCCGCGCGCACGGCCTGCCGGTCGGACTCTTCCGCGACCTGCTCGATGCCTTCACGCAGGACATCGACAAGACGCGCTACGCCGACTTAGCCGAGCTCGTCGACTACTGCCGCCGCTCGGCGAACCCGGTCGGGCGGCTGCTGCTGCATCTGTACCGCGCGGCGACGCCGGACAACCTGAGACTGTCCGACTGCATCTGCACGAGCCTGCAACTGATCAACTTCTGGCAGGACGTCGCGATCGACCGCGACAAGCGCCGGATCTATCTGCCGCTCGACGAGATGGCGCACTTCGGCGTCGCCGAGGCCGACCTCGACGCCGCGCGCTGCGATGACGCGTGGCGCGCGCTGATGGCGTTCCAGGTCCAACGTGCGCGCGCGATGATGCTCGAGGGCGCGCCGCTCGCGCGCCGGCTGCCGGGCCGGATCGGCTGGGAACTGCGCCTGATGGTGCTCGGCGGCCTGCGCATCCTCGAACGCATCGAGGCGACCGGGTACGACGTCTTCCGCCGCCGTCCGAAGCTGGGCCGTGGCGACTGGCCCCGTCTCGCATGGCGCACGCTGCGATATCCAGGAACCCGATAACCGACGAATACGGCAAGGACCTTGCGCCCGTTCGCGGTTTTCCCGCCGCGGCGAATGCCCCGAATGGACAACATCCCCTCATGACCCCCCACGAGTACTGCCAGGACAAGGCTGCGAAGAGCGGCTCCAGCTTCTATTACAGCTTCATGTTCCTGCCGCCCGAGCGAAGGCAGGCGATCACCGCGCTGTACGCGTTCTGCCGAGAAGTCGACGACGTCGTCGACGAATGCCAGGACGCACAGATCGCGCGGACGAAGCTCGACTGGTGGCGCAACGAAGTCGTGCGGGTGCATTCGGGAGAACCGACCCACCCGGTGACGCTCGCGCTGAAGGACGTCGTCGGACGCTTCAACCTGCCGCTCGAACAACTGATCGAGATCATCGACGGCATGGAAATGGACCTGATGCAGAGCCGTTACCTCGACTTCAAGGGACTGCAGCTCTATTGCTACCGGGTTGCGAGCGTCGTCGGCCTGCTCGCGGCGGAGATCTTCGGCTACCAGGACCGCCAGACGCTGAAGTACGCTCATGACCTCGGGATGGCGTTCCAGCTCACGAACATCATCCGCGATGTCGGCGAAGACGCGCGCCGCGGACGCATCTATCTGCCGATCGACGAACTGCAGCGCTTCAAGGTGCCGGCGAGCCAGATCATGGAAGGCCGCCATGACGACAATTTCCGCGAACTGATGGCTTTCCAGGCGGCGCGCGCACGGAAGTATTATGACCAGGCGCTCGACGAGCTGCCCGCGGTCGATCGCAAGAACCAGCGGCCGGGTCTCGTGATGGCCGCGATCTACCGCACCCTGCTCGACGAAATCGAGCGCGACGGTTTCCTGGTGCTCGACCGGCGCACTTCGCTGACGCCGATGCGCAAACTGTGGATCGCCGGGTCGACCTGGGTGCGGGCGTGAGCACGCGCGCCGGCGGGAAAACGTCTTCGTGAGTGGCGCCGTCGCGATCATCGGCGCCGGCTACGCCGGTCTCGCGTGCGCGGTCGAACTCGCGCGCAAGCGCGTGCCCGTCACCGTGTTCGAGCGTTCGCACACGCTCGGGGGCCGCGCGCGCGTCGTCGCGAAGGACGGCTGGCGCATCGACAACGGCCAGCACATCCTGATCGGCGCCTACACCGAGATGACGCGCCTGCTGCGCCTCACCGGCGGTTCGCCGAAAGTCCTCGCGCACCTGCCGTTGACGCTGCACACACCCGGCGGAATGCACTTGCAGGCCGTCCCGCTGCCGGCCCCGCTGCATCTGGCGGTCGGACTCTTCCGCGCGACAGGCTTGAGCTGGGCCGACCGGCTCGGAATGTTGCGGCTGATGCGCTTCCTGAGAAAGCGGCGTTTCCGCGTCGATCCGCAGATGACCGTCCACCGGCTCCTCGGCGAGACATCCCAGCCGCTCCACCTGTCGAAGCTGGTCTGGGAACCGCTGTGCGTCGCCGCGCTGAACACCCCGATCGCCGAGGCCTCGGCGCAGGTCTTCGCGAACGTGCTGCGCGACAGCCTTGCGGCGGGCGCCTCGGCGAGCGAGCTGCTGATCCCGCGCGTCGATCTGTCCGAACTCTTCCCGGTGCCCGCCGCCCGCTTCCTCGCGGTGCGCCGCGGCAAGCTGCGCACGGGCACGGCGGTCGACGCGATCCGGCGCGTGTCCGGCGGGTTTCGTCTCGACGGCGACCCCGCGAACCAGTTGTACGAGCAGGTCGTCGTCGCGACCGCGCCGCACCACGCCGGCGCGCTGCTCGCCTCGGCCGGCGACTGCGACCGGCTCGCGGCGATGATCGACGCGTTGCCCGCCGAGCCGATCACGACGGTCTACCTCGCGCTCGGCAAGTCGCAGCATCTCGCCCATCCGATGATCGGGCTTGCCGGCGGGCCCGCGCAGTGGGCGTTCGACCGCGGCCAGTTCGGCGGTCCTGCCGGCCTCATCGCGTGTGTCATCAGCGCGTGCGGCGAACACGAGGCGCTGTCGCGCGAAGACCTGCTGCTCACCGTCCACGCGCAACTCGAACGCGAATTGCAGCGTCGCCTCCCGAGCCCGGAATGGTCCCAGGTGATCACCGAAAAACGCGCGACGTTCGCGTGCCGGCCCGGCCTCGTCCGCCCGGGTCCGCAAACGCCGGTCCCCGGCCTGTGGCTTGCCGGCGATTACCTCGACTCCGACTATCCGGCGACACTGGAATCGGCGGTGCGCTCCGGCGTCGATACGGCGGCGCGGGTGCTGCGGACGCTGTCTTCGGTCGGTCGCTAATCGCGCCGCGGCTGCCGGTGTCGTGGCCGGATCAGGCGAGGCTCGTTTCCGCCAGCCGGCCCGCCTGCATGTGCAGCACGCGGTTGCAGCGCGCCGCCAGCGATTCGTCGTGCGTCACGAGAATCAACGTCGTGCCGACTTCGCGGTTGAGCGAGAAGATCAGCTCGATGATCGCTTCGCCGGTCGCCGCGTCGAGGTTTCCGGTCGGTTCATCGGCGAGCAGCAGCCGCGGGCGCGGCGCGAATGCCCGCGCGAGGGCGACGCGCTGCTGTTCGCCGCCGGACAGATGCTTCGGATAGTGGCGCAGGCGCCCGCCGAGACCGACGCGCTCGAGCCAGTGACGCGCGGCCGCCGCGGCGTCGGGAGCGCCGGCGAGTTCGAGCGGCAGCATGACGTTTTCGAGCGCGGTCAGCGCGGGCAGCAGCTGAAAGGACTGGAACACGAAGCCGACCGATTCGCCGCGCAGCGCGGCGCGCGCGTCCTCGTCGAGCGCGAAGAGTTCGGTCCCGTCGATGCGGACCGACCCCGATCCGGGCACATCGAGCCCGGCGAGCAATCCAAGCAGCGTGGATTTGCCCGAACCCGACGCGCCCACGATCGCGACGGACTCGCCGGCTCCCACAATGAACGTGACATCCTGCAAAATCTGCAGCGTTCCCTGCCCGTCGGCGAGCGCGACGCTTTTCGACAGGCCCGTCACTTCCATTACCGGTACGGAGAATTCGATGCCTCTGCTGCGATCCATGGTGATCTTCTTTGCCGTAGTTTTCTCGGGTGCCGCCCAGGCGGCGACGATACTCGTATGGGGCGACAGCCTGTCGGCCGGCTACGGCCTGAAATCGCAGGAAGCCTGGCCCACCTTATTGCAGACGCGCCTCGAACGCGAAGGGTTCCGTCATACCGTCGTCAATGCGAGCGTCAGCGGCGAAACTTCGGCTGGCGGCCGCTCCCGCCTGCCGGCCGCGCTCGACCGCCACAAACCCGACCTGCTGATCCTCGAGCTCGGGGCGAACGACGGACTGCGCGGCCTGAAGCCGAGCTTCATGGCGGACAACCTCTCCGAGATGATCCGGGCCGCACGCGAAAAAGGCGTCCGCGTCCTGCTCGTCGGCATGCAGATGCCCCCGAACTACGGTGCGGCCTACAACCAGCGCTTCCAGCAGACCTTCGCCGACGTCGCCCGCGAGCACGACGTGCCGTTCGTGCCGTTCCTGCTCGACGGCTTCGCCGAGCGCAGCGAGATGTTCCAGGACGACGGCATCCACCCGACGGCCGAGGCGCAGACGATCATCGTCGACACCGTGTGGAAGCAGCTCGTCGCGATGTTGAAGGGGTGAAATCCGCCGGGTGAGCCCTTGTCCCGGCTGTTTCCTCAACGCCGGCAATGTCGGACTTCGCGGCGCTCACTCCGACCCATGCTCTGTTTCCCGACGCCGGGAACACCGGAAACCCGGAGCCGCGACGCTCGAGCGCCGCGCCGGCCCTTCAAGCGACGCGGAGGACCGGCTCGCCGGCCTCCATCCGTCCGACGATGCGGCCGTCCGTTCCCTGCTCGGTGCGGATCGCGTCGAGAACCTCATCGACCGTTTCCGCAGCGCACGCGATCAGCAATCCCCCGCTCGTCTGCGGATCGGTGATCAGCTTGCGCTGCCATTCCTGCGCGTCGGCGCCCATCCGGACCGACTCGCCGTAGCTTGCCCAGTTGCGCGTCGACGCGCCGGTCGCGATGCCGTCGCGAACGAGCGCCAGCGCGGCGTTGATCGTCGGCAGATCGGACAACGACACCGTCGCACCGAGCCGCGAGCCGCGGCAGATTTCCAGCAGGTGCCCGGCGAGTCCGAAGCCCGTAACGTCGGTCACCGCGTGCACGCCCGGCATGGCTGCGAGCTTCGTGCCGACGCGGTTGAGCTGCGTCGTCCAGCGGATCATCTCCGCATAGCCGGCGTCGTTCAGCAGACCCTTCTTCAACCCGGCCGACAGGATTCCGACGCCGAGCGGCTTGGTCAGGATCAGCACGTCGCCGTCGCGTGCGCCGGCATTCGTCTTGACCTGCGAAGGGTCGACGACGCCGAGGCCGACGAGCCCGTAGATCGGTTCGAGCACGTCGATCGAATGGCCGCCGGCGATCGGGATGCCGGCGTCGCGGCACACCGACGCGCCGCCTTCGAGAATGCGCCCGATGACTTCGGGCGGCAGCTTGTCGAGCGGCATGCCGACGATGGCGAGCGCCATGATCGGCGTGCCGCCCATCGCGTAGACGTCCGAGAGCGCGTTCGTCGCCGCGATGCGGCCGAAATCGAACGGGTCGTCGACGATCGGCGTGAAGAAATCGGTCGTCGCGACGATCGCCTGGCGGTCGTTGAGCCGGTACACCGCGGCGTCGTCGGCGGTTTCGGTGCCGACGAGGAGATCGGGTGGAACGAGACCGGCGGGCGCGTGCGCGAGCAGTTTGGACAGCACGGCCGGCGCGATTTTGCAGCCGCATCCGCCGCCGTGGGAGAATTGCGTGAGTTTGATCTGATCCATGGATTCCAGGGGGAGAGACGGCTGTCCGGCGCGGCCGGGCGCCGCGACCAGCATGAAGAAAGGCCTCGCGACCGTAGCACAGCTGTCCGCCTTTGACGAGATCATCGACGCCCGCAGCCCCGCCGAATTCGAAGAAGACCGCATCCCCGGCGCGATCGGCTGCCCCGTGCTCGACAACGAGCAGCGCAGGATCGTCGGCACGATCTACAAGCAGCAGTCCGCGTTCGAAGCTCGCCGCATTGGCGCGGCGATGGTCGCGGAGAACATCGCGCACCACCTGCGCACCCGCTTCCAGGACAAGCCTAAAGGCTGGCGCCCGCTGGTGTATTGCTGGCGCGGTGGACAGCGCAGCGGTTCGTTCGTGACCTGGCTGCGGCTGATCGGCTGGGATGCGTGCCAGCTTGAGGGCGGGTACAAGAGCTGGCGGCGGATGGTCGTCGCCGAACTGGAAACCCTGCCGCAGCGGTTCGATTTCCGCGTCGTCTGCGGTGCAACCGGCAGCGGCAAGACGCGCGTCCTCGAAGCGCTCGCAGGACTCGGCGCGCAGGTGCTCGACCTCGAAGGGCTCGCCGCGCACAAGGGATCGGTGCTCGGCGCACTGCCCGACCGGCCGCAGCCGACGCAGAAATCGTTCGAAACGGCGCTGTTCGAAGCGCTGCGCCGCTTCGACACCGCGCGCCCGGTTTTCGTCGAAGCCGAAAGCCGGAAGATCGGCCGCATCCAGGTGCCCGAGGCGCTGATCGCGCGGATGCGGGCGAGCCGGTGCGTCGCGATCGACGCGACGCACGACGCACGCCTCGAATTCCTCGTCCGCGACTACGCCTATCTGGGCGACGACGTCTCCGACCTGCAGCGGAAGATCGACTTCCTGAAGGGTCTGCAGAGCAACGAGACGCTCGAGCGTTGGAAGGCGCTCGCCGCGGCGCACGACCTGCCCGCGCTGTTTGGGGAGTTCATCGACCTGCACTACGATCCGCTCTACCACCGCTCGCAGAACCGGAATTTCGTGCGTTTTCCGGATGCGCCGGCGTTTCCGACCAACGACCTGTCGCCCGCGGGCATTGCCGCGCTGGCGCGCGAAATTTTCGCGGCGCGCGACTCGACGCCGGTCGCGGCGCCCCGATCCGAAGCCGTCAGCCCTGACTTCCCGGCCCGGTAGGCAAGCGCGGCACCACCGCCGGATGCCGGACCGCGCAGACCCGCTGCATGACGGCGGGGCGCGGGAGCGCGACTTCACCCTGCTCGAATGCGACGATCAGGTAGCCGTCGTGCAAGCGTTCGAGCAGTTCTCCCGGACGTAGCAGGAAATCCGGGTTGCCCGGCTTGCCGAAGCGCTCGTTGCCGAGCATGAAGGTTTCGTAGATCAGCACGCCGCCCGGGACGACGCAGTCGAGCAGCTCAGCGAGGCGCGGCCGGAAAAGATAGTTGGTGACGACAATGCCGTCGAACCGCCGCCCGCGATACGGCCACGGGCCGTTCTCGAGATCGGCTTCGCTCACCTGCACGCCGGGGACCGTCGCCAGCGAAGCGAGCGCGCCGGCGTCCCGGTCGACGGCCTCGACCCGAAAGCCCCGCTCCGCGAGCCAGCGAGCGTGGCGCCCGCCGCCGCACGCGAAATCGAGTACTTCCCCTGCGGCACGCAGCAGTGGCGCGAAGCGCTCGACCCACGCGGAGGGCGTGACCGGGCCGCCGCCGAACCCGGCCGTCATCGCCGCCCCGCTTTGACCGCCAGGGAATGCCGACGGAGCGCGCCGGCTCGTGCCGGGCGGTCGTTGCGCCCCGTTGCGATGCCGCCCTCGGGCGGAAATTCATTCGACATGATGGAAGCCCCGGTTCCGTGTGAGGGACCGATTCTAGCCTCCCCGCGCCTCATCCGCGTTTCCGGGACGCAAGTCGATGGAGATCCCGAAAACCTCGCCCGCCTTCCCGCAGTGCACCAAAAAGACCCATAATCGTCGGCAATCACCCTTACCGGCATGCGGCTACCATCCGCCGAAGGGTCTGGGACAATGCCTCACGAGTTCGACCGCAGCGACTTGAAAGCCTTCCTCCAATCCTTGCTCCGCCTGCCCCGGCATTCCCGGCGATGGGTTTCGACCCTGAGCGCCTTGGCCGCTCCCGGGATCACTGTCGCCGGCTCTCCCCCGTCGCAGGAATCCTACGCGCTGCTGTGGATGGCGGCCCTGGCCGGAACGATGGCAGCCGTGCTCGCGGCCTGGCGGTACCGGGAGAGCTTGCGCACCAATCTTCTGCTGCCGACAAGGCCGCCGGAAGAACGCCTGGAGGGCTTCGAGCCGGAGGAACTCGTCGCTCTGCTCGACATTTCGTCGGACTGGTTTTGGAAGACCGACCACGAGCATCGGTATGTTCATCTGACCCCCGGCCTGCGCGACCACTCGATGATGGACCCTGCCGATTTTCTCGGGCGTCGCCCGTGGGAGATCGACAGCGAAAGCCCCCCCGACGCCTGGGAAAGCTACCGCCGCAGCATCGAGCGGCGGGAGCCGGTGCGGCTCGAAATCACCAAACACGACCGGGTCGGCGGGCGGCGGCATCTCGAACTCAACGGGCGCCCCGTGTTCGCTGGCGCGGTGTTCGTCGGCTATCGCGGCGTCGGTCGGGACGTCACGCGCAACGTGGACCTCGAACGCGCGCTGCGCGAGAACCAGGTCCGCTATCAGGAAGTCATCGAATCGATCAAGGAGGTCATTTTCCGGACCGACGCGAACGGCCGATTCACCTTTCTGAATCGCGCCTGGGAAAGGAGCTTCGGCCACCCCGTGCGGGAATCGGTGGCGACATCGATCGTCGATTACATCCACCCGGACGACCAGGACACGTTCGTGACCGAACTCGCGCGAGTGATCAGCGGGCGCGCGCCGGCCTACGCGGGCCAGTTCCGTCTGCGCAGCCGCAACGGCGAGATCCGCTGGATCGAGGCAACGGCCCACCCGGTCGGCAGGGGCGGCGGCGCGGCGGCGCCCGAGGGCCTCGTCGGCACGCTGTTCGACATCACCGTCCGCAAGATCGCGGAGATGACGCTGCGCAACCTGAACCAGGAACTCGAAGCACGGGTGAAGCTGCGGACTACCGAACTGGAGGCGTCGAACCGCGAACTCGAAGCCTTTTCGTACTCCGTTTCGCACGACCTGCGCGCGCCGCTGCGCGCGATCGAAGGCTTCGCCACCATCCTCGAAGACGAACTCTCAGACCGGCTCGACGATGAAGCGCGCGGCCATATCCTGCGTATCCGCAAGGCGAGCCAGCGCATGGCGCAGACGATCGACGATCTCCTGAAGCTCGCGCAGCTCACCCGCCAGCCGCTGCACGCGGAAACGTTCGATATGTCCGACCTCGCGGGACAGATCCTCGACGAACTGCGCGCGACAGATCCCGATCGAAAGGTCGCACTCGACATCGCCTCCGGCCTCGTCGTAACCGCCGATCGCAACCTGATGCAGGTCGCGCTCGAGAATCTCCTCGGCAACGCGTGGAAGTTCACGTCCGGCCGCGACCAGACGCGGATCTCGCTCTCGGCCGAAACGGACCGCGACCGCCAGGTCTTCTGCATCGCCGACAACGGGGCCGGGTTCGACATGGCATTCGCGAACAAGCTCTTCCGCCCTTTCCACCGCCTGCACGGCAGCACCGAATTTCCGGGAACCGGCATCGGCCTCGCAAATGTGCACCGGATCATCATGAGACATGGCGGACGGATATGGGCGACGGCCAAGCCCAATCAGGGCGCCCGCTTCTACTTCACGCTGGGGCGCTGAACCGCAGCGAACCGCTTTCGTACAAATTCTTTCCGCATCGCACCAGGACTCGATCTCCTTGCGCCGAGACTTGTGTCACAATGCACCATGGTGCACTGCAGTAAGCTTGAACTGCACGAAGTTTCGGCCACACTGAAGCACCGCTCGCAGCAGCAGGCCGGCGTGCGTCGAAACGCGTGCCGCCGGGAGTCGCAGCTCGACCCCTCATCCAGGCGACAGAACATGAAAGAAAAGCACTACCTCAGCCCCCTGCTCGAACCGAAATCAGTCGGCGTGATCGGCGCCAGCGAACGCGAATCGACACTCGGCAACGTCGTCATCCGCAACATGCTCAACGCGGGCTTCCGCGGCAGGCTGTTCGCGGTCAATCCGAAGCACGAAGCCGTGCTCGGCGTCCCGTGCTACAAGTCGGTCGAGGACGTGCCGCACCGGCTCGACCTCGTCGTCATCGCGGTGCGTGCGGACCACGTCCTCTCGATCGTCGAAAGCTGCGGGCGGGCCGGTGTCAAGGCCATCATCATCATGTCGGCCGGATTTTCGGAAACCGGGCCGCGCGGGGCGCTGCTCGAACGTCACGTCGTCGAAGCCGCACGCCGCTACCGCATCCGGCTGCTCGGCCCGAACTGCCTCGGCATCATGCGCCCGGTGCTCGGCCTCAACGCGACCTTCGCGCACGTCAGCGCGATCAAGGGCACGATCGGGCTGATTTCGCAGTCCGGCGCGCTGTGCACGTCGATCCTCGACTGGGCCGAGCCGAACAAGGTCGGCTTCTCGGCGGTGGTCTCGCTCGGCTCGTCGAGCGACATCGACTTCGGCGAAGTCCTCGAATACATGATCTCGGACCCGCGCACCGAGAGCATCATCATGTACGTCGAAGGCATCCGCGACGCGCGCCGCTTCATGAGCGCGCTGCGCGGCGCCGCCCGCGTGAAGCCGGTGCTGCTGATCAAGGTCGGCCGCCACCCCGACGTGTCGCGCGTGATCCGCTCGCACTCGGGATCAATGAGCGGCAACGACGCCGTCTTCGATGCGGCGCTACGGCGTGCGGGCGTCATACGCCTGTACAACATGGGGCAACTCTTCGCCGCGGCGAACGCGCTCTTCACGCACTTCCGCCCGCGCGGCAATCGCCTCGCGATCGTCACCAATGGCGGCGGCCCGGGCGTGATGGCCGCCGACCGCGCGGCCGACCTCGGCATTCCGCTGTCCGAGTTCACCGAAGGCACGATGGAGAAACTCAACGCGGCCCTGCCGCCCGGCTGGTCGCACGGCAACCCTGTCGACGTCCTCGGCGGCGCCGACGTAGAGCGCTATCGCAAGGCGGTGCAGGCGGTACTCGAAGGACCGAATGTCGACGGCGTGCTCGTGATGCTGACGCCGCAGGCGAACACCGACCCGACCGCGGTCGCGCAGGCCGTCGTCGAGCTCGAGAAAAACGCGGACAAGCCGGTCGTCACCTGCTGGATGGGCGAGGAACTGGTGCGCGACGGCCGCAAGGCGTTCGAGGCCGCCGGCATTCCGACCTTCCGCACGCCCGAACCGGCGGTCGAACTCTTCAGCCATATCTCGGCGTATTACCGCAACCAGAAGCTGCTGATGCAGACGCCGGCGTCGCTGTCGCATCTGAATCCGCCGAGCGTCGAGAGCGCCCGCCTCGTCATCGAGACCGCGCTCGCCGAGCGCCGCCGCGTGCTCAACGAGATGGAATCGAAGGCGCTCCTCGCCGCGTTCCGCATCCCGATTGCGCAGACGGTCGTTGCCCGCTCGGCGACCGAGGCGATGGTGCTCGCCGAGGAGATCGGCCTGCCGGTCGTGATGAAGATCGATTCGCCGTCGATCATCCACAAGGCGGATTCCGGTGGCGTGCGCCTGAACCTCGGCAGCCTCGCCGCGGTGCGCACCGCGTACCAGGAAATCCTCGAGGAAGTCCGCAAGAACAAGCCCGCCGCGGCGATCAACGGCGTCGCGATCGAGCCGATGATCCTCAAGCGCAACGGCCGCGAACTGGTTGTCGGCGTCAAGCGCGACGCGGTGTTCGGTCCGGTAATCACGTTCGGCGAGGGCGGCAACCGCGTCGTCGCGAACCGCGACCTCGAAGTCGCGCTGCCACCGCTGAACAATTACCTCGTGCGCGACCTGATCCGCTCGTCGCGCGTATCGATGCTGCTCGGCGAGTTCCGCACGATGCCGCCGGTCAACATGGAGTCGCTCGAATTCGTGCTGCTGCGCGTCTCCGAGATGATCTGCGAACTGCCGTGGATCACCGAACTCGAAATCAACCCGCTGATCGTCGACGAGAACGGCGCGGTCGCGGTCGATGCTCGCGTGACCGTCGAGAATGTCTCGCCGTCGGTCGATCGCTACGCGCACATGGCGATCCACCCGTATCCGTCGCAACTGATCACGAAGTGGCATTACGACGCGATCGAAGTCACGATCCGGCCGATCAAGCCCGAAGATGCGGACCTCGAGGTCGAGTTCGTGCGCAAGCTTTCGGCGGAGACGAAGTACTACCGCTTCATGAACACGATGCGCGAACTGCCGCCCGCGATGGTCGCGCGGCTGACGCAGATCGACTACGACCGGGAAATGGCCTTCCTCGCGACGATCCAGGAGGACGGCAGGGAGATCGAGGTCGGCGTCTGCCGTTACGCGGTCAACCCGGACGGCGAGTCGTGCGAGTTCGCGGTCGTCGTCGCCGACGAATGGCAGCATCGCGGCCTCGCGCGCAAGCTGATGGGGGTGCTGATCGAGACCGCACGCAACAAGGGCATCATGTACATGAACGGCGTGTTCCTCGCGAACAACGAGCGCATGCTCAAATTCGTGCAAGGCCTCGGCTTCCAGCTCTCGAACGACCCGGAAGACAACACCGTGAAGCTCGGCGTGTTGCCGTTGCAGGACTGAGCGCCGATGCCGTCCAGGATCGAAACGCGGGATTTCCGTGGCCGCCCGGCGCTCTTCCTCGAGACGGCGAACGGCGCGCGCGCGGCCGTTTCGCCGTTCGGCGCGCAGGTGCTGTCGTGGACGCCAGCCAGTGGCGACGAACGCCTTTATCTGAGTCCCGCCGCGCGCTTCGACGCCGACACCCCGATCCGCGGCGGCATTCCGGTTTGCTTTCCGCAGTTCGGCTCGCTCGGGCGGCTGCCGAAGCACGGCATCGCGCGTACGCGGAGCTGGTCGGTGGCCGAGCATCGCGCCGAAGACGACTATGCGCTCGCGACGCTGCGGCTCACCGAAGACGACGACACCTGGGCGATCTGGCCGCAGAATTTCGCCGCCGAACTCACGGTCGTCATCGAAGGCGATCGCCTCGACGTCGAGTTCGAAGTCACGAACACCGGCCACGCGCCGTTCGCCTTCACGGCCGCGCTGCACACCTACCTGCGCGTGCATGAGGTCGAAAACGCGCGCCTCGAAGGCCTGTACGGGCACGAGTACCGCGACGCGGCAGACCATGACCGCATCAAGCACGACAGCGGGGACGTCCTCGTCGTCGGCGGGGAAACCGACCGCGTCTATCACGACGTGAAGCGGCCGCTGCTGTTGCGCGACGGCAGCCGCAGCCTCGGCATCAATGCGGAAGGCTTTCCCGACGTCGTCGTGTGGAACCCGTGGGAGCAGCGCTGCGCCGAACTGCCGGACATGCCGGCGAACGGATTCCGCCACATGCTCTGCGTCGAGGCCGCGGCGGTGCGACATCGCATCGAACTCGACGCGGGCGAGGACTGGGTCGGACGGCAGAGCCTGATCGCACTCTGACCCGTAGGCGTCGTCGCGCTCGACGCCGGCCCGCTGCTCGGAGTTTTCTCGCCGATCGCGAACGCGAGGACGCGTATCCGAACATCCGCCCCGCTTCCCGCCGACCGCGCTGTCCGCGAAACCCGCCCTTGCCCGTGCCTCCCCGATTAATGCACCATCCGGACCTTTTCCCAGCCCTGCCGGATTCCGCGCCGCAGCCATCGCCCATGCTCCCCCCGATCGAACACCGCATCGCCACCGAACTCGCCGCCCAACCCCGCCAGGTCGTCGCCGCGATCCAGCTCCTCGATGAAGGCGCGACCGTCCCGTTCATCGCCCGCTACCGCAAGGAAGCGACCGGCGGCCTCGACGACACGCAGTTGCGCAACCTCGAAGAGCGGCTCGGCTACCTGCGCGAACTCGAGAACCGCCGCGCCGCGGTGCTCGAATCGATCGCAGAGCAAGGCAAACTCACCGACGCTTTGAAGGCCGAAGTCCTTACGGCCGAGACGAAGCAGCGCCTCGAAGACCTCTACTTGCCGTACAAGCCCAAACGGCGGACGAAAGCCCAGATCGCCCGCGAGGCCGGCATCGAACCGCTCGCGACCGCCCTCCTCGCCGACGCGACGCTGAACCCGGAGGCCGAGGCGGCGGCATACCTCAACGCCGACGCCGGCTTCGCCGACACGAAAAGCGTGCTCGACGGCGCGCGCCAGATCCTCATCGAGCGCTTCGCCGAGGACGCCGAATTGCTCGGCGAGCTGCGCGAGTGGCTGCACGACAAGGGCGTCGTCGCCTCCACCGTCGTCGAAGGCAAGGAAACTGAGGGCGCGAAATTCCGCGACTGGTTCGACTTCCGCGAGCCGATCGCGACCCTGCCATCGCATCGTGCGCTGGCGCTGCTGCGCGGTCGCAACGAAGGCGTGCTGCGGCTCGCTCTGACCGTCGACCAGCCGGACCCCGACGCCCCCCACCCGTGCGAGACACGGATCGCCGCCCGTTTCCGTGTGCGCGACGAAGGCCGTCCGGCGGACCGCTGGCTGCGCGAGAGCGTCCGCTGGGCGTGGAACGTCAAGATCTCGCTGCACCTCGAGCTCGAACTGATGAACGAGCTGCGCGAGCGTGCCGAGGAGGAGGCGATCCGCGTGTTCGCGCGCAACCTCAAGGACCTGCTGCTCGCGGCCCCGGCCGGCGCGCGCTGCACGATGGGACTCGACCCCGGCATCCGCACCGGCGTGAAAGCCGCGGTGATCGACCCGACCGGCAAACTCGTCGAGACCGCGACGATCTATCCGTTCGAGCCTCGCCGCGACGTCGAGGGATCGCTCGCGACGCTCGCAGCGCTCGCGAAGAAGCACGGCGTCGATCTCGTCGCGATCGGCAACGGCACGGCGTCGCGCGAGACCGACAAGCTCGTCGCGGACCTGATGCAGGCCTTGCCGCAACTGCGGCTCACGCGCGTGACCGTGTCCGAGGCCGGTGCGTCGGTCTATTCTGCGTCCGAGCTCGCGGCCCGCGAATTCCCGGATCTCGACGTGTCGCTGCGCGGCGCGGTCTCGATCGCCCGGCGCCTGCAGGACCCGCTCGCCGAACTCGTGAAGATCGACCCGAAGTCGATCGGCGTCGGCCAGTACCAGCACGACGTCAACCAGTCGCGCCTCGCAAAGAGCCTCGACGCCGTCGTCGAGGACTGCGTGAACGCGGTCGGCGTCGACGTAAATACCGCGTCGGCGGCGCTGCTCGCGCGGATTTCCGGCCTGAATACGACGCTCGCGGGCAATATCGTCGAATTCCGCAACGCCAATGGCCCGTTCCGCAGCCGTGACGCGCTGAAGGCCGTTCCGCGCCTCGGCGCGAAGACCTTCGAACAGGCCGCGGGTTTCCTGCGCATCCCCAACAGCGACAACCCGCTCGACGCCTCGTCGGTGCACCCGGAAGCCTATCCGGTCGTCGAGCGGATTCTCGCAAAGGTCGCGCGCAACGTGCGCGAACTGATGGGCAACGCGACCTTCCTGAAGTCGCTCCGCCCCGAGGAGTTCACCGACGAACGCTTCGGCGTGCCGACCGTGCAGGACATCCTCGCGGAACTCGAAAAGCCGGGCCGCGACCCGCGGCCCGAGTTTCGCACCGCGACGTTCCGCGAAGGCGTCGAAACGCTGAAAGACCTCGCGCCGGGCATGATGCTCGAAGGCACGGTGACGAACGTCACGAACTTCGGGGCATTCGTCGATATCGGCGTCCACCAGGACGGCCTGGTCCATATCTCGGCGCTCGCCGACCGCTTCGTCAAGGACCCGCACAGCGTCGTCAAGGCCGGACAGGTCGTGAAGGTCAAGGTGCTGGAAGTCGATCTTCCGCGCAAGCGTATCGCCCTGACGATGCGGATGGGCGACGAACCGGCCCACGCTACGAGCGCTGCGCCGAGCGACGGCGCCCGCCGGCGGAACGATCCGAGGGCGGCATCGCAACCGCGACGCAACGGCGCCGACGCGCGCCGCGACAGCCGCGACAGCCGCAGCAACACGGCCGGCGGCGCGATGGCCGACGCGCTCGCACGCGCCCTGCGCAAATAGGACGGAAACGCGATGAACGCGACGATCTACGGAATCAGGAATTGCGACATGATGAAGAAGACGTTCACCTGGCTCGATGCGAACGGTGTCGCCTATTCGTTTCACGATTACCGCAAGTCCGGCGTCTCGCCCGAACTCCTCGCCCGCTGGTGCGACAAACTCGGGTGGCAGGCGCTGGTCAATACCCGCGGGACGACGTGGCGCAAGCTCGACCCGGCCGAACAGGCGGTGTCCGACACGGATGAAGCCATCGCCCTGATGGCGGCGCATCCGAGTCTGATCCGCCGCCCGGTCATCGAGACCGCGTCGGGCGAAATCCTCGCCGGCTTCGACCCCGCGCGACTCGGGACGGTTTTTGGCATTTCCGGAGCATCGGCATGAAAGCAGACCCCAGCTACGTTCGCCGCTTCCTGCTCGAAGACCTCGACATTCGCGGCGCCGTCGTGCGCCTCGCCGACGTCTGGCAGGCGCTGCAAGCGGGCCGGGACTATCCGGCCGAAGTGGCCCATCTGCTCGGCCAGATGAGCGCGGTGTCGGCGCTGATCGCGGCGAACCTGAAGCAGAACGGCCGGCTGACGTTCCAGATCCAGGGCCACGGCCCGGTCCGGCTGCTGGTCGTCGACTGCAACGAGGCGCTGAACCTGCGCGGTTTTGCCGGCCTCGGCGAAGACGCGCCGCTCCCCGCCGGCGGCGGCCTGTCGAATCTGGTCGGCGACGGCATCCTGCAGCTGACGCTCGACGTTGCGGGCATGGAGCAGCCGTACCGCAGCCTCGTGCCGCTCGACGGCGACAGCATCACCGCGACCTTCGAGCATTATCTGGCCCAGTCCGAACAGCAGCCCGCCGGCTTGTGGCTCGCCTGCGACGAGCGCAGCGCAGCCGGCCTGTTCCTGCAGAAACTCCCCGGAGCCGACGCCCGCGACGAGGACGGCTGGTCGCGCGTACACCAGCTCGCACACACGGTGCGCGCCGACGAGCTCCTCGAGCTTCCGCCGGAGATCCTGCTCGGCCGTCTCTTCGCGGAAGAAAAGGTGCGCCTGTTCGACCCGCGCCCGGTGACCCACGACTTCCCGCCCGACCGCGACAAGGTCATCGGCATGCTGCGCAGCCTCGGCGAGGCCGAAGTGCGACGCATCTACGCCGAGCACGGCGAACTCGTCGTGCGCGACGACCTCTCGAACCACGACTACCGTTTCGAACCCGACGAGATCGACGCGCTGTTCGCCTCCCATCCCGACCTCGGCACGCCGCCGCGTTCCGTTCACTGAATATTTTCGCGCGCGTTCCGCCCCCCTTCGGGGCGTCGACATTCGGGCAGCGCCGCGCCGCGCGGCACGGCGGCGGGGCAAACCGAGCCTTGCCCGAATTCCTCTGCGTCATTAGACTTCGTGCCTTTTAGGGTTGCCCCGTCCATGTCCGCCGTTCCGCCCGCTGCTCGCCCGATCGAGTTCCGCAATGCAACACTCGACGCGACCATCGCGGTGCTGCGCGAAACCGAGCCACCGAAGCTTGCGGACGCCTTGCATATGATGCTCGGCGGCATGCCCGACTTTTTCGCCGGCGAAGCGGCGGTCCTCGATTTCGGCGCGCTCGCCGAATTCCCGTCGCGCATCGACTGGCCCGGTCTGACGAGCCTCCTGCGCCGCTACCGGCTACAGCCGATGGGCGTGCGCAACCTGCCGCCGGAGCTCGCGGCGATGGCGCGCCAGGCCGGACTCGCGATTCTCGACGGCGCCGAACTCGGCGAACGTCAGGACGCGCCGCGGCCGGCGCCACAGCCCGTTCCCGAAGTCTGCGCGGAGCCAGCGCCGGTCGCGACGCCCGCGTTCCAGGCCGACACGCTCTTCATCGATCGCCCACTGCGCTCGGGCCAGCAGGTGTACGCCCGCGGCGGCGACATCGTGCTGCTCGCCGGCATGAGCAACGGCGCCGAAGTGATCGCGGACGGCAGCATCCACTGTTACGGGCCCCTGCGTGGACGGGCGCTCGCCGGTGCGCAGGGCAACGTCGCCGCCCGCATCGTCTCGACGAATTTCGGCCCGGAGATCGTCTCGATCGCGGGCGTCTATCGCACCTTCGAACAAGGCATTTCCCCCGCGGTCGCCGGCCGCACCGCGCACGTCCGCCTGCTCGCTGCCGGCACCGAACACAAACTTGACATCGAACCGCTGCAGCTCGACTGAGCGCGGCACAATCTTCAGAAAAAAAGGGCAAACCGTGACTCGAGTCGTCGTCGTGACATCAGGCAAAGGTGGCGTGGGCAAGACCACCACCAGTGCGGCATTTTCTTCCGGGCTCGCACTGCGCGGCTTCAAGACCGCGGTAATCGACTTCGATGTCGGGCTGCGCAACCTCGACCTGATCATGGGCTGCGAGCGCCGTGTCGTGTATGACCTCGTCAACGTCATCAACGGCGAAGCGAAGCTGAACCAGGCGCTGATCAAGGACAAGCACTGCGACAACCTCTTCGTGCTGCCCGCGTCGCAGACGCGCGACAAGGATGCGCTCACCGAGGAAGGCGTCGAGAAAGTGCTCGCGGAGCTCGCCCACATGGGCTTCGACTACGTCGTCTGCGACTCGCCGGCCGGAATCGAGCGCGGCGCCGTGCTCGCGCTGACCTTCGCCGACGAAGCGATCGTGACGACGAACCCCGAAGTCTCCTCGGTGCGCGACTCCGACCGCATCCTCGGCATCCTGCAGTCGAAGTCGCGGCGTGCGGCCGAGGGCAAGGAAGCGGTCAAGGAGCATCTGCTCGTGACCCGCTATTCGCCGAAGCGGGTCGACGATGGTGAGATGCTGTCGTACAAGGACGTGCAGGAACTGCTCCGTGTGCCGCTGATCGGCGTGATCCCTGAATCCGAATCCGTCCTGCAGGCGTCGAACCAGGGTACGCCGGCGATCCACCTCAAGGGCACCGACGTCGCCGAAGCGTATTCCGATGTCGTCGCGCGCTTCCTCGGCGAGGAGCGCAGCTTGCGCTTCGTCAATTACGAAAAGCCGGGGCTGATCAAGCGCCTCTTCGGAGGCAAGTGACATGTCGTTTCTTGCCCGCCTCTTCGGCGAGAAGAAGAAGACCGCCGAGATAGCCAAGAACCGCCTGTCACTGCTGATCGCACATGAGCGCAGCGGCGGAGGACCGACAGCGGATTTCCTGCCCGCCCTTCAGCGCGAGCTGATCGAAGTGATCTCGAAATACGTGTCGGTCAATGCCGACGACATCAAAGTGCATCTCGACAAGCAGGACAACGTCGAAGTCCTCGAAGTCAATATCGTTCTGCCCGAGCAGAACAGATAGCTCCCGGACCGGCGCCGACCGCGCGCGAACCCGCCTCCCGCAAGGCGGTCGGCGCGCGACCCGCATTTGCCGGTCTCACCTGCGCATGCCACAATTATTCCTTTCCTTTCCCCTGACCGAGCCATGAGCGACCAGAACAATAGCCACGCCGCCCCGCAGGACGAGAACCACATCATGGCCGAGCGGCGCGAGAAACTGGCGGCTTGGCGCGCGTCGGGTCGTGCGTTTCCGAACGATTTCTCGCGCGAGAACACCGCCGGCAAGCTCGACGAACTCTACGGCGACAAGGAAGGGGAAGAGCTCGAAGCGACGGCGATCGAAGTGAAGGTCGCCGGCCGCGTCATGCTCAAGCGCGTCATGGGCAAGGCGAGCTTCGTGACGATCCAAGACCTGTCCGGCCAGATCCAGTTGTACGTCACGCGCGACGCGGTCGGCGACGAGGTCTATGCCGACTTCAAGCACTGGGATATCGGCGACATCGTCGGCGCGGTCGGCACGCTGTTCAAGACGCGAACCGGCGAACTGTCCGTCAAGACGAACGAAATCCGGCTGCTGACGAAGAGCCTGCGGCCACTGCCCGACAAGTTTCACGGGCTGACCGACGTCGAGCAAAAGTACCGCCAGCGGCACGTAGACCTGATCATGAACGAGCAGGCGCGCTTCACCTTCGTCGCGCGCAGCCGCATGGTCCAGTCGATCCGCAACTACATGGTCGGCCACGGCTTCCTCGAAGTCGAAACGCCGATGATGCATCCGATCCCCGGGGGCGCGGCGGCGAAGCCTTTCACGACGCATCACAACGCGCTCGACATGGAGCTCTTCCTGCGCATCGCGCCGGAGCTCTACCTCAAGCGCCTCGTCGTCGGCGGCTTCGAGAAGGTTTTCGAGGTGAACCGCAACTTCCGCAACGAAGGGCTGAGTCCGCGGCACAACCCCGAGTTCACGATGATGGAGTTCTACGAGGCGTACGCAAACTACAAGAGCCTGATGAACTTCACCGAAGGGCTGCTGCGCCAGGCCGCGCGCGAAGCGCTTGGCACCGAGGTGTTCGTATACCAGGGACGCGAACTCGACCTCTCGAAGCCGTTCGCGCGGCTGACGATCGTCGAGGCGATCCACAAGTACCAGCCCGGTTTCTCGGTCGCGCAACTGAACGACGCCGACTGGCTGCGGGCGAAGCTCGCCGACCTGAAGGTCGCCCCGCGCGCCGGCGCCGGGCTCGGCTCGCTGCAACTCATGCTGTTCGAGGAAACGACCGAGGCCGAGTTGTGGGAGCCGACCTTCATCGTGGACTACCCTGCCGAAGTGTCGCCGCTCGCGCGCCGTAACGACGCGAACCCGGAGATCACCGAACGGTTCGAACTCTTCATCGTCGGCCGCGAGATCGCGAACGGCTTTTCCGAGCTGAACGACCCGGAAGACCAGGCGGCGCGCTTCCTCGATCAGGTCAAGGCGAAGGAAGCCGGCGACGAGGAAGCGATGTTCTTCGACGCCGACTACATCCGCGCGCTCGAATACGGGTTGCCGCCGACCGGCGGCTGCGGCATCGGCATCGACCGCCTCGTGATGCTGCTGACCGACAGCCCGAGCATCCGCGACGTAATCCTGTTCCCGCAGATGCGGATGGAGTGACATCGCGCCACCGCTGCTGTGATCGAGGCGCCGCAAGGCGCCTCGTCGTTTCCGGAGCCTCCCGCCGTGCCGATCGAACCCGCCCGCCTTTCCTTCGCCGATGACGGCACGCCGCGCTCCGAAGCCTTCGGCGACGTGTACCACACGCGCTACGGCGGCCTCGACCAGGCGCGCTTCGTGTTCCTTGCCGGCAACGGGCTGCCCGAGCGGTGGCGCCGGCGCGGGCGCTTCACGATCGTCGAGACCGGCTTCGGCCTCGGGCTGAACTTCCTCGCGACGTGGTCGGCGTGGCGCGCGGATCCCGAGCGGTGCGAACGCCTGCATTTCGTCTCCGCGGAGCTCCATCCTTTCACACGCGACGACCTCGCGACGCTGCACGCGCGCTGGCCCGAGTTCGGAGCGCTCGCGGAGGAACTGCGCGCGCAGTGGCCGCCGCTGACGCCGGGCGTCCACCGCCTGCATCTCGACGGCGGCCACATTATCCTGACGCTGCTCTTCGGCGATGCGCGCGACCTGCTGCCGCAACTTTGCTGCCGCGCCGACGCGTTCTATCTCGACGGCTTCTCGCCCGCGCGCAATCCCGAACTGTGGTCCGACGCGTTGCTCGCGGAACTCGACCGGCTCGCGTCGCCAGACGCGACGCTGGCGACCTGGTCGGTCTCCGGCGCGGTGCGCCGCGGACTCGCGCAGGCCGGCTTCGACTGCGAAAAGGTGGAGGGTTTCGGCGGCAAACGAGAGATGTGCCGCGCCCGACGCGCGAAATCCGCCGGCCCACAACCCGACGTCACGTCCACGCGTGCCGCCCGTCATGCGATCGTCATCGGCGCGGGGCTCGCCGGCACGAGCGTCGCCGAACGTCTCGCCGCGCGAGGGTGGCGCGTCGACGTCATCGACGAGGCGAACGCGCCCGGGCAAGGGGCCTCGGGGAACCTCACCGGCGTGCTTCGGCCGCTGCCGAGCCTCGATGACAACCGGCTCGCGCGAATCACCCGGGCCGGTGCACTGTACGGACTGCGTCACCTGCGGCACCTGAGCGATCTCGGCCTGCCCGTGCGGTGGGACGCCTGCGGCGTGCTGCATCTCGCCCGCGACCCGATCCATGAAGGCAAGCAGCGACGCGTCGTCGAAGTCCAGCAGCCGCCCGCCGACTACCTGTGCTTCGTCGACCGCGACGAGGCCTCGGCGCTCGCCCGCTGGCCGCTGGCCGTCGGCGGCTGGTGGTTTCCGCAAGGCGCCTGGGTCAGCCCACCGACCCTGTGCGCGGCCAACCTCGTCGCCTGGCCGGAGCGCATCAGGAGCCATTTCGGACGGCGGATGCAGCGCATCGAACCGACCGGCGACGGGTGGACGGCCTTCGACGATCAGGGGAATCCGATCGCGAACGCGCCCGTCGCGATCCTCGCGAACGGCGCGGCGATCACCTCCGTCCCCGAAGCCCGCGCATTGCCCGTTCGCAGCGCACGCGGCCAGGTCACCCATCTCGCCGCCGCAAGCGGAAGCGCGCCGAGCATCGTCGTTTGCCGGCTCGGCTACGTGAGTCCGTCCGTCGACGGCGTTCGCTGCGCCGGTGCGACCTTCGCGATAAACGACGACGAACCGGCGCTGCGCGGCGAGGACCATCGCGAGAATCTTGCGAAGCTCGACTTCATCCTTCCCGGCTACGCCGCGGATCTCGTGCACGGCGAGATCGGCGGCCGGGTCGGCTTCCGCCCCGCGTCTCCCGACCGGCTGCCGATGATCGGCGCGATTCCTGCGGGTTCGCCCGTGAGCGGCGATACGCCGCTGGCCGCGATCCCCCGGCTTCCGGGCCTTTACGCAATCAGCGGCTTCGGTGCGCGCGGGCTCGTCTGGGCGAGTCTCGCCGGCGAGCTTCTCGCGAGCCGGCTCGAAGGCGATCCGCTGCCGCTCGAACGCGACCTGGTCGACGCGCTCGACCCGGCCCGCTTCCTCCTCAAACCGGTACGCCGCTTCGATACCGGAAACTGAGCAGCCGCGTTGCCGAAATACCCTGGTCACGGATTCTTGTACAGAGATCATGGTATTTTCGCCCTCGGTTGCCATCGGTATGATTCTCCGCAGTTCAATAACGCGCGAATCGCAGAAGACGAGCAAGCGCGACAGGGACGGCAAAAAAAACCGGCAGAGAGTCGTCGTCCAACAAGAATGTGGTCCGCGACGATACGGGTCTGATGGATCGAAAAGCGGGTCGGAGGAGACAGCCCTATTCCGCGAACGGCGCGTATCGGCAATGCCGGACGCGCCTTCGAATTTGTCAGCCGGCTAGCCCTGCCTACTGGACAGTTGCTTACGGACCTTGCATATTGCGGTTGTCTGGCCATCCTGGCACGGGTCCGGTTTTCGTGAGCCACGCACGGCGCACGACAAGTGGGGATTTAATGACTTACGAGAGGGAGCGAGTCGCACCGGCGCGACCCGATGAACCGTCCCCGCGTGGCGCATCGTCGAACCCGGTAGTCGACTCGATGCTCGTCGAAAGCAACGACGAACTGCTCGCCCTGCTCGACACGGCGGGGACCGTGCTCCGTATCAATGTGTCGCAGGCGGCGCTCTTCGGTCTTCCGGCATCCGCCCTCGTCGGAAAACCGTTCTGGTCCGAGCCGCTTTGGCACGATTGCTGCAATCTCGGCACTGAAAGCATTCGGCATGCGATCCAGGACGCCGAACGCGACGGCAAAGCCCGGCTCCGCGGACAACTGACGGGCACGACGGGCCAGGAGCGCAGCATCGAGCTGACCTTCAAGCGCATACCCGCACCGGGCGGCGACGCCTGGATAACGGTGACCGGCCTTGTCGATGTCGTCGCGTGCGATGTTGCCGACGCGCGTGTGTGTCGTCTGTCGCGACTCTATGCCGCGATCTCCGAAACCAACGCCGCGATGCTGCGAAGCGCCGGCCCGGAAGACGTTTACCGCACGGTCTGCGCGGCATGCGTCAAGCATTGCGGCTACTGGCTCGCGTGGATCGGCATCTGCGACCCGGTCAGCAATCGCATCGTTCCGGTCGAGTCCGCCGGTCGCGCGGCCGCCTGGCTCGAAGGCGCCCTCGTCACCACCGACGTCAGCTGCACCGAAGGCCAGAGCCCGTGCAGCACCGCTTATCACGAGCAGCGGGTGTGCCGGGTCTCGGACCTGCGCACCGCGCCCGACCTCGCCCCGTGGCAGCGCACGCTGGTCGCCCGCGGCCTGACCTATGCGATCGCGCTTCCGCTGCGGCGCGGCGGAGCGCCGTTCGGAACGCTCGCCGTGTATGGCGACGACGATCAGTTTGTCGACGACGAAGCGGTCAAATTGCTCGAGGAGATGGCCGACAACATTTCGTTCGCGCTCGACCACTTCGATCGCGAAGCGCTGCGGCAGCAGGCCGAACTGGCGCTGCGCGAAAGCGAGGCCCGCTTGCATGAGGCGCAGGCGGTCGGCCGCATCGGTGACTGGGAGCTCGACCGCGACGTCGGCGGCATGACCTGGTCGCCTCAGCTGTTCCATCTTTTCGAACGGCCTCTCGCGCTGGGTGCCCCCGACCTCGAGGAGGCGCTCGCGTACTACGGCGCCGAATGCGTCGAGCAAACGCGCAAGCAATTTCAGCACGCGATCGACAGCGGCGAGCGCTGCAAGCTCGAGCAGGTCGTGCACCTCGCCTCGGGCTCGACCCGCTATCACGTCACCGAAATCGTCCCGCTCAAGGATGACGCGGGGCGTGTATTCAAGCTTTTCGGCACCGTCCAGGACATCACCGAGCGCAAGCTCGCCGAGCAGGAATTGCTGAAGAAGACCCGCGAAATCGAGGACCTGTACCAAAACGCGCCCTGCGGCTACCACTCTCTCGACTCCGAGGGACGCATCATCCAGATCAACGACACGGAGTTGAACTGGCTGGGCTACACGCGCGAGGAAGTCGTCGGCAAGATCGCCCTGCCCGATATCCTGGCACCCGAATCCCGGGCGGCTTTCGAAGGAAATTTCTCGCTCTTCAAACGCGGCGGGGTTCTCAACAACCTCGAACTCGACTTCCTCCGCAAGGACGGAAGCACCTTCCCGGTGCTGCTGACCTCGACCGCCGTGTTCGATCCCGGCGGCAACTTCCTCGCGAGCCGCACCATGCTGTCCGACAACTCGGCACGAAAGCAGCTCGAGCGCGAGCGCAGCACGCATTCGGCGCGCCTCGCGGACCTGTCCCGGCACATGGTCGATGTGCAGGAGAACGAGCGCCGCAAGCTCGCCGGCGAGCTCCACGACCGCGCCAGCCCGAACCTCGCCGCGCTGCAGCTGACCCTGTCGAATATCGCGCGGGCGCTGCCGTCCAACGTGCTGAACGAAGTCGAAGCGCTGCTCGACGACGCGCAGGCCCTGCTGCTCGACACGACGACCGGCATTCGCGACATCTGCACGGACCTGCGCCCCGCGACCCTCGATTACGCGGGCCTGATTCCGGCGCTGCACGACTACGCGCAGCAGTTCGGCCACCGCACGGGGATCGCGGTCCATATGAGGACGGATTCGTTCAACGCGCAACTGCCCCCCAATATCCAGTCCCTGCTCTTCCGCATCGTGCAGGAAGCGCTGACGAACTGCGCGAAGCACGCGCAAGCCGGCACGATCCGCGTCGAGTTGACGAACAGCCCGGCGCGGGTCGAGATGACGATCATCGACGACGGCATCGGCTTCGAACTCCAACAACTCGGCGAAAGCGGAAACACGCCCGGGCTCGGCCTGATCACGATGAAGGAACGGGCGGAATTCGCGGGCGGACGCTTCACCATCAAATCGCACCCCAGCAGCGGGACGGAAATCACAGTGACCTTCGACAACTACACGGTAAATGCACAGTGGACAGCTACACCCTTGCGTCGCGCCACGGATCGCGCGGGACTGATCGGGACGGGATCACGATGACCACGCGCCTCGTACTCGCCGACGACCATCAGATGTTCCGGCACGCGCTGCGCGCGATGCTCGAAAAACAACCCGGCATGAAGATCGTCGGCGAAGCCAGCAACGGCGACGAGCTGATCGACATCGTCACCCACCAGCCGGTCGACATCGTCTGCGTCGACATCGGCATGCCCGGAATGAACGGCATCGAAGCGACGCGGCGCCTGATGGCGCTCAGGCCGCAGATCAAGGTCATCGGCCTGTCGGCGTTTTCGGACCGCCAGTTCGTGCTCGACCTGCTCAACGCCGGCGCGACCGGCTACGTGACCAAGGCCGAAGCCGGCGAAGAACTGCTGCGCGCGATCCAGACCGTGCAGCTCGGAAAGACCTACCTGTGCCCCGACGTCGCGGCCACGGTGACGAGCGCCCTGCTCGACAACTCGCCGAACGACATCTCGGCACCGCGGATCACGGCGCGCGAGCGCCAGGTGCTGCAGCTGATCGCGGAAGGTCACACGTCGGCGCGCATCGCCGATCGCCTGCATCTCGCCCCGTCGACCGTCGAGGTCCACCGCCGGAACATCATGCGGAAACTCGATCTGCATAGCGTCGCCGAATTGACGAAATATGCCATTCGCAGCGGCATCACTTCGATTACCGGCTGATATGACAATTCTGCGTTTGAATACCCCATTTTGGGGAATTAAAACACGCTAAAGGATGTATGGGCGGACGCGATCAGGACACGTAGCATTCCGTCACCCCGGGAGCACGTGGAACTGCCCGATCGGGTCGCGTAGCTCGAGCGAATACGAACCCGATGGAGGCGAGAGGGAGAGGGGACCTGCCGCGGACTCAGCAAGATCGAATGGAGAAAATCCAGGGGGACAGCTCGTTTCGACGAGACTTACGCACTTCTGCCATTAGGGAATCAAAGATGAATACTCTGCCTTCCGTACAGAAAATGACCCAGGCCGCCGCTGACAACATGCAGATGTTCCAGTCGTATGCGGACATCATGCTGAATGCCTCCGAGCGGCTGGTTTCGCTCAACATCGAGGCCGCCCGTGCGGCGTGCTCGCTCGCTTCCTCGAACGTCCCCGTCTCGGGCGACGATTTCCGCGACCAGCTCGCCTCCCGCACCGACATGCAAAACAAGGGGCTCGAGCAGGCCACCGACTACTTCCGCAACCTGAACGAACTCTGCATCCAGACCCAGTCGGAAGTCTCGGAACTCAACACCCGCCGTCTGAACCAGATGACCGAATCGATCCAGGCGCAGCTCGACAACCTCGCCAAGTCCGGCCCGACCGGCACGGCGGACTTCGTCTCCGCGATGAAAACGGCGATGAGCAACGCCGCCGCGGCTTACGAGAGTTTTGTCCGGACGTCCCGCGACGTCGCTGAAAACAACCTCGCGGCTGCGAGCAATGCTCTGCAACCGATGGTCGCCGCCAGCAAGGCATCGCGCAAGGCGGCCTGATCGAAGTCGTACCGGCTCAGTGCGAAGCCCCGGGACTCCCCCGGGGCTTTTTTTCGTTCACACGTAGCGTCCCACGCGCGCGAGCACGCGGTCCCGCCCGAGCACTTCGAGTACCGCATCGATTGACGGCGTCTGCGGCACGCCGAGCGTCGCGACGCGCAGCGGGATCGCCACCTGCGGCATCTTCAGTCCGCATTCGGCCATCGTGTCCTTGATTGCTTGGCTGATCGCCGCCTTTTCCCACGCAGCAGTGGCGAGCCGCGCCTTCAGGCTGGCGAGCGCCGCCTTCGCCGAGTCCGTGAGGTGCTGGGCGACGAGCTCCGCCGCCGGGTGGACCTCCGTGCAGTACAGTTCCGCGGCGTCGGCGAGTTCGTTGAGGTTCGCGACGCGCTCCTTGTAGAGCGCGACGATCGATTCCAGCGCGGGCCCCGCCTCGGGGTCGACGCCGCGTTTCGCCAGCCGGTTCGCGACGTCGGCCGCGAGGCGCGCGTCGTCGGCCTGCTTGATGTAGTGCGCGTTGAGCCAGTTCAGCTTTTCGGTGTTGAACTGGGCCGCCGACGGCGTGATGTGATCGAGGTCGAACCACTCGACGAACTGCTCGCGCGAGAAGATCTCGTCGTCGCCGTGGCTCCAGCCGAGGCGCGCGAGGTAGTTGATGACCGCCTCCGGCAGGTAGCCGTCGTCGAAGTACTGCATCACGCTGACCGCACCGTGGCGCTTCGACAGCTTCGTGCCGTCGTCGCCGAGGATCATCGACAGGTGCGCGTAGAGCGGCACGTCCGCGCCGAGCGCTTTCAGGATGTTGATCTGGCGCGGCGTGTTGTTGACGTGGTCGTCGCCGCGGATCACGTGCGTGATTCCCATGTCGCGGTCGTCGACGACGACGCAGAAGTTGTACGTCGGAGTGCCGTCGGCGCGTGCGATCACGAGGTCGTCGAGTTCCGCGTTCGCGATCTCGATGCGCCCCTTCACGAGGTCGTCCCACGCGACGACGCCGTCGACGGGGTTGCGGAAGCGAACGACCGGCGCCACGCCTTCGGGCGGGACGGGCACCACCTTGCCCGGCTCGGGACGCCAGCGTCCGTCGTAGCGCGGCTTTTCACCGCGCGCGCGCTGCTCCTCGCGCATGCGTTCGAGTTCGTCGGGCGCCGTGTAGCACAGATAGGCGGTACCGGCGGCGAGCATTTCCTGGATCACCGCCTTGTAGCGATCCATCCGCTGCATCTGGTAGAACGGCCCCTCGTCCGCGTCGAGCCCGAGCCAGCTCATGCCGTCGAGGATGGCCTGCACCGCCTCGGGCGTCGAACGCGCGACATCGGTGTCCTCGATGCGCAGGATGAAAGTCCCTTCGTGCCGGCGCGCGTACGCCCACGAAAACAGCGCGGTGCGGGCGCCGCCGATATGAAGGTAGCCGGTCGGGCTCGGAGCGAAACGTGTACGGACGTTGGAAGCCATCGGATACGGGACTGGGAAGGTTCGAAAGCGGCGGATTTTACGCCATCGTCCCGCCCTTCCCTACCCCGCCGCGGTCCTGACATGGAAGCGCGCAAACAAAAAACCCCGAAGCGCGAACGTTCGGGGTTTCGGACCTGGTGGGCGGTACTGGGATCGAACCAGTGACCCCTGCCGTGTGAAGGCAGTGCTCTACCGCTGAGCTAACCGCCCTGGGGCTGATATCTTCGACGCTGACTGGTGGGCGGTACTGGGATCGAACCAGTGACCCCTGCCGTGTGAAGGCAGTGCTCTACCGCTGAGCTAACCGCCCCCCGGGCGAAGAGGCCGAATTGTAGAAGGAGGTCGATTCGCTCGTCAAGGCGGCAAACATTACTGCCCTGGTTCGATGCGGGGCGATCGGGCAGTCGCCGCGCGCGCCCCGGGTCGGCCCTCATGCGGCCTTCGACAGCTCGGGCCGCCGCTCTTCCATCTGCTTCGCGACGGGCCGCAGGTCGCATTTTTCGTCGATGATCTTCGGAAACAGTTCCTCCTCTTCCTCTTTCACGTGATGCCGGACGTACTCGCCGAGCACGATGACCTTGGCGTCGAAAAGCTCGTCCTCGGGCGCCATCTCCGCGATCTGCGCGATCAGGTCTTTCGCGCTCGCGTGCTCGACCGTGGCTTCATCGAGGAGCTTGCCGAACTTCTCCGGCGAGATCTCGCGCACCGCCGGATAGAACAGTTCCTCCTCGAGCGCCGCGTGCACCGCGAGTTCGTTGCAGACGGTGATCGCGATCCGCTGCTTCTCTTCCGACGACTTCGCCTTCTCGAAATCCTTGAAGAGCTTGTCGACCTTGCGGTGGTCCTCGAGCAGCGCGCCGAGCGCCTCCTTCTGTCCGGTGGGCAAACTTGACTTGTTCATCTGCGACTCCATCGAAGTTGAGTAATCGGGCGGCCGCGGTAACGGCCGGTGAAGCGACGGGTCGGTTTTAGCAAGGGCAGTGCCCGCGGCGGCAGCCATGCCCGGCGCACGATGACGTCATTGGAGCTTCGTCACCATGAGGTAAAAGATACCGACGAATGCAAGAAATGCCGGTATGCCGAGCGCAAACCACATGCGGAACAGCCGCCAGTAGCGCGGCGGCAGAGGATGGCCGTTGCGGGCCGCTTCGTCCGCGACGTCGCGCAGGCGGATCTGGAGATGGACGACGGGCAGCCAGCAGGCGATCGCGACGACATACAGCGCGATCGACCACTTCAGCCAGAAGCTCGACAGCGACAGGCCGCCGAGATGGATCAACCAGAAGCCGGTGAGCGGCTGCAGCACCACGGTCGTGGATGTGAAGAGCCAATCGGCGATGACGACGTTGCGCGCGACCGCGGCGACAACGACCGGGTCGCGCCCGAGGGTCGACGTGAGAAGGTAGAACGCGCTGCCGATCCCCGTCCCGAACAGGATCGTCGACGTCAGGACATGCAGCCATTTCACGATCACGTATTCCATCTGCGCGACTCCAGTTCGTACAGCAGCCAGATCACGGCGAGCATGGGCACGTTCTTGGAAATCGGCCCGTACGGATGCAGCCAGAATTCGGGCAGCTTCAACGTGATGATCAGCATGTAGCCGACGATCAGCGCGACCTGCGCCTGCCACACCAAGCCCCGGCGATACGAGAACAGCGTCAGCGCGCCGAGCACGAGATCGAGCACGGCCGCGCCATAGAGGGCAGCAGGACGCAGCGCCGCGGGAACGCCGGCCTCGGCGAGCAGCGCGTAGCTCGCTTCGACCGGATAGACGCCGAGCGACACGATCGCGGTCAGGATCCAGACGAATGCGATGCTCAGGCGCAGTACCGGCAGCAGCCACCCGAGCTGCGCCCGCAGGCGGAGCGGCTCGGCGAGCGCGGGCGGAACGAAGTCGGCGACGGGCCGCGGATCGCGGCCGAGCACGTCGCGCATTGCGCGCGCGTCGGCGGTGTTGCCGCGCCGGAGCATCTGCAGCGTTTCGGTGTCGAGGAACGCACCCGGCAGATGTCCGGCGAGTGTCGCGCCGAGTGTCGTCAGGCTGTCGGGAACCGGCAGGAAGCGCGGCGCGCGGCGAATCCCGATCGCCGTCCGCAGCGACGCCAGAAACGATCGCAAGGTCAGCGCGTGCGGGCCGACCACGGCGAGGCGCACACCCGATTCGGCAAGCGTGTCGGTCGCGCCGACGAGACGGGCGACCGCGTCGGCGACGTCATCGACATGCACCGGCTGCACGCACTGGTCGCCGCGCCCGGGCAGCGGAATCAGCGGTAGCGACGCCATCGTGCCGAACATCCGCGCGCTCGCGCCGTCCAGGCCGAACACCAGCGACGGCTGCACGATCGTCGAACGCACCGGCAGGCTCCTGAGGTGGTCGTCCGCCGTGCGCTTGCTGAGGTGATAGCGGCTTTGCGCCGCCTCGTCGGCGCCGAGCGCGGAAATCTGGATCACGTGCCGCACTCCGGCCGTCGCGCACGCCGAAAACAGCGCCGATGGCGCGCGCGTATGCAGGACGTCGAAACTCTGTCCGGGCGCTTCCCTCAGGATGCCGACCGCGTTGATGACGACATCGATGCCGGCGAGCAGCGGCAGCCAGCGTTCGGGCTCGGTCGCACGGTTGAAGTCGATCGCCGCATAGTCGAACGCCGGGCGGCGCTCGCGGGCGGAATCGGGATTGCGTACCGCGCAGGTCAACCGGTGCCCGTCGGCGGCCAGCCGGTCGGCGATGTGGCCGCCGAGGAAGCCGGTCGCGCCAGTGATCAAAATCTTCATGGCCTATCCCAAACTTTTCGACCGGCCGCCGCTTCTTACGTACACCGATTTCGAATGCGCGCATCGCGGCGCGGGCAAGCCGTTCCGAATGGAGTTCCGGATGACGCACTGGTTACAGACGCTCCGCCGCGCGGCCCTCTCCGGCACCACCGCGAGCACGTTGTCGCTCGCGGCGCTGACCGTCTGCGGCGTCCGCGACTGTCGCAGCGCCTTTGCGCCGGTCAACGCGGTCAGCCACTGGATCTGGGCCCGGCGCGCGCTGCGCCAGGCGGACGGCTCCCTGCGATATACGCTCCCGGGCTACGCGATCCACCACGCGGCGTCGGTGTTCTGGGCGCTGTTCTACGAAGAAGGCGTCGCGTGGCTGCGCCCCGTCCGTGTCGCGCAGCACGTCGGCGCCGGCGCGGCCGTCGCGGCAATCGCCTGCTTCGTGGACTTGCGCATGACGCCGGAACGACTGACGCCCGGCTTCGAGCGCCGGCTCAGCAACCGGTCCCTCGCCTGGGTGTATCTCGCCTTCGGCGCCGGCCTCGCGCTGCCCGCAGTGTTGAAGGCGACACGCCGATGAGCACCCGTCCGCCGACCTTCGCATCCGGCTTCGAACATCCCGCGCGTTCCGCCGGCCTCCTCCCCGCGGCGGCGAGAGCTTTGCGAGCGCCGCCCGACGCGACGAACCGCTGCAAATCGACCGGCATGGCAATTGCTGCTACGCCGTCGAGCGGGAGCGTTCATTCCCTGCAAGGAGAGGCCGGCATCCCCGGCCGCGACGAGGAAACGCAATCATGGGATCCATTGGAGAAATTGCATCGTTCATGAAGAAGCACGAGCTGATGCTCGTGACCGCCGAATCCTGCACCGCCGGCCTGATCGCCGCGCGGCTCGCTGACATACCCGGCGCGGGCTCGCTGCTCGACTCCGCGTTCGTCGTGTACTCGCGCGACGCAAAAGAGCACTGCCTCGACGTACGCAAGGAAACGATCAACCGCTTCAACCTGACGAGCGAGGAAGTCGCGCGGGAGATGGCGGAAGGGGCGCTCGCGCGCAGCCATGCGAACCTCGCGATCGCGAACACCGGCATCACCGACGCGGTCGACAACGATATTCCGGCCGGCACGCAGTGCTTCGCGTGGATCTTCCGCCACGCGGTGCCCGACGGAAAGACGAAGATATTCACGACGACGCGGCGCTTCGCGGGCAGCCGCAACGCGATCCGCAACGCCGCCGCGGAATACGCGCTGCGCCGGATTCCGCATTATTTCGGGCTCCTGCACAACGGCGGCGGCGAAACCTGAGAAACCGGCGAGGAGTTCCGCCCGGCACGCTCGCGCCGGGCACGACCGGAGAACCACGAGATGACGATTTCACAGATGCACCGCTCGCAATTCCGCACAGTGCTGCTCGAAGGCATCCACCAGACGGCGATCGACGCGTTCGGCGACGCCGGCTGGCCCGTTGCGACGCAGACGGGGGCGCTCGTCGGCGACGCGTTGGCCGACGCGATCGCCGAGGCCGAGTTCGTCGGCATCCGCTCGCGCACGCGCCTGACGCGGGAAATCCTCGAGCGCGCGCCGAAGCTCATCGGCATCGGCGCGTTCTGCATCGGCACGAACCAGATCGACCTCGACTTCGCCGCAAAACGGGGCATACCGGTCTTCAACGCACCATTCTCGAACACGCGCAGCGTCGCCGAGCTGGTAATCGCCGAGATCATCATGCTGATGCGCGGGATCCCGGAGAAGAACGCGCTGCAGCATCGCGGCGGCTGGATGAAGAGTGCCGCGAACTCGTGGGAGATCCGTGGCAAGACGCTCGGCATCGTCGGCTACGGCCATATTGGCACGCAGGTCGGCGTGCTGGCGGAACAGCTCGGCATGCACGTCGTGTTCCAGGACATCGAGGCGAAACTCGCGCTCGGCAATGCGCGTCCGTTCGCGACGCTCGACGAGTTGCTGGCGGTCTCCGACGTCGTGAGCCTGCACGTGCCGGCGACACCGCAGACGGCGAATCTCTTCGGCGCGCGGCGCATCGCGATGATGAAACCGGGCAGCTTCCTGATCAACGCGTCGCGCGGCAACGTCGTCGACATCGACTCGCTCGCCGAGGCACTCGAGTCCAAGCGTGTCCTCGGCGCGGCGATCGACGTGTTCCCGGTCGAGCCGAAGAGCAACGACGACGTGTTCACGTCGCCGCTGACCCGTTTCGAGAACGTGCTGCTCACCCCGCATATCGGCGGTTCGACCGCGGAAGCGCAGGAGAACATCGGCCGCGAAGTCGCCGCGAAGCTCATCCGCTACGGCAACAACGGATCGACCGTTTCGGCGGTAAACTTTCCCGAAGTGTCGCTGCCGGAGCACGCCGGCCAGTGCCGAATCATGCACATCCACCACAACGTCCCGGGGATGCTCGCGAAGATCAACGAGCGCTTCTCGGCCGCAGGGATCAACATCGCGGCCGAGTACCTGCAGACGACGAAGGACATCGGCTATGTCGTCATCGACGTGGACGCGCAGGCGAGCCGCGTCGCGGTGGACGAACTGGGCGCGATCGACGGGACGATCCGCTGCCGCGTGCTTTGCTGAGGGCGGGCGGCGGAGCTTTCGAGTGCCCGTTCCGGCCGGCGCGACGGTGGTTCGCATCGGCCTTCGCTGCGCTCGCGCCGACCGACACCCTTCGAGTTCAGCGCTCGAAGCGCCGCGTCGCGATCCGCTGTGTGGCGCCGGCCTTCGCTACGCTCACGCCGACCTACGGGAACTCCTCGGGCGCGACGGCCGCCTGGCGTGCCAGCGGCCGCGCTGTTAAAGCGGCTGACGCGCCCGCCTGCTCCGCTACGTCTTGTCCGGCAAGTCCTTCCGGTCGCGGTCCGGGCGCCCTGCCCCGGTGCCCGGGGGGTTGTCGCAGGGGTGGAGGTCCACCGGCTCCCTTTTCGGGGTGATCGCCGGCGGGTCGCTGGCGGGGAAGCTTTCGTCCACCGATTCGTCGATCAGGTCTTCGACGTGCGATTCCTTCTTCTTCGGGACCGAAGGGTCGATGTCCTGCGTCTTGTTAACCATGCCCTGCCTCCTTTTTCGAATAAGCGCTCCGCAATCGACGGCTGCGCTGCCGCGCCTCGCCGTGCGTCACGGCTCGTCGCCTGAATCATTGATCTCCGTCCAGCGCTCAAGTTGCCTCAAGACTGAAAGTACCGCCCAAGTGCAGGCGGTCGCGACGACGGCGACGCCGAAGCGGCCGAGTCCGACGCTGACGCCGATCGCCGCGGTGATCCAGATCCCCGCAGCGGTCGTCAGGCCGCGGATGTCCTGTTCCTTCTCGCGCTTGAGGATCGCGCCGGCCCCGAGAAAGCCGATGCCGGTGATCAGCCCCTGGACGACGCGGGACACGGCGTCGTCGTGCATCGCGGTTTCGACCGCGCCGACGATGAAGAGCGTCGAGCCGGTCGCGACGAGGATGTGCGTGCGCAAACCGGCCGACTTTCCGGCGCGTTCGCGCTGCAGGCCAATGACCGCGCCGCATATGAGCGCGAGCATCAGCCGCACCAGCGGGCGGGCGAGTTCGTCGGGGGAGCCGAATCCCGTGACCAGCTCGGCAACGATCGGATTCAAGCCCACCTCCTGTCGCCCGCGAATTCCTCTCCGGTTGTCCCGGTCCGCGAAAGAGCAATCGACATGCCACGCAGGCACGGAGCCGGAGCCTGGCGGCTACGTCCGCGTGCGCGGTTCGAGCGCGAGCGTGGACTGCTCGGCCTCCCGCGCGTCGCGCGCCAGTGCCCGCAGCGAGAGCGCAACCGCGCCTGCAAATACTTCGTCATAGCACGGAAACGCGCCGCTCGCCGCGACGACGATGCCGTCGATGCAGACGCCGCCGGCCAGCAGGCTGTCGCCGGTGCGCAGGAGGTGCGGCAGCGCGTGCTGCAGCGTGCGTCCGTCCTTCCCGGTCGTCCAGCTGAGCTTTGCCTTCGCGCGCGCGAACGCCGCGTAGTCCGCGTCCCAGCGGCTGCGGTCGCCGAACGCTTGCTCGTGCAGGACCGCCTCGTCGAACGCGGCGACGCCGGGCAGCAGCGCGGGATCCATGATGACGATGTAAAGAAAGCCGCTGCCGACGATGCTGCGGTCCTGCATCGCGTGCTCGATCATCGGCGAAACGAGCGCGATCGCGCGGCGGGCGGTTTCCGCAGTGACGTAGTGGCTGCCGCTTTGCGCCATGGGCGCCTGCAGTCGGTCGAGGGTCATGAGCTGTCCTCCTGGTGGTGATGCGGGTGGGTCCGCGCAGGCCGGCGGGGTCGCGCGGCGCGCGCTCGAGGCCTATCCGGCATCGTCCGGCGGCGCGGCCGGCGGATCACCGGAAGGTTTGCCGTCCTGCGGTGGCGGACCGGCGCGGTGGCGGACGAGGCTCGCGATGACAAGGACGAGTTCCTCCGGATCGACGGGCTTCGTCAGGTGCACCTGGAAGCCGGCGAGCAGCGCACGCATGCGTTCGTCGCCGCCGCCGCGCGTGCTCAGCGCGATCGCGGGCAGGCGGTCGCCGAGGTCGAATTCCCGCTCCGCCTCGACGCGGCGCAGCCGCTGGATGATCTGGTAGCCGTCCTCGTCCGGCAGCGCGACGTCGCACACCATGACGTCCGGCCAGTCCGCGCGCGGCAGCCCCAGCAGCCAGTCGAGCGCCGCGGCGCCCGACGGATACGCACGCGACAGTGCCTCGTGCCGGTGCAGCACCGACTCGATTTGCTCGCGCGCGTCGGTGCTGTCGTCGACGACGAGCACGCACGCGCCCGCGATCGACGGCGTCGGCAGCGCGAGATCGGTCTTCGGCGGGGGCGTGTGTTCGAGCGCCGGCGCGGCGGCCTCGCCCAGGGCCGGCACCGCGAATTCGACGACCGCCCGCACCATCCCGTTCGAATCGGTGCGGACTTCGAGCGTCGCCCCCTGCTGCTCGACGATCGCGCGGATGTCCTTGAACTCGAGCGTCGGCGGGGGCGCCCCACGGACGGGCCCGGCCCGCGGCGCGCCGATCTCCGGGCCCTGGTGGATGACACTCACCCTCAGCCGGCCGGCGATGCGTTCGATGCGCCATTCGACCCGGCCGCCCCGCGCGCTCGACCAGATCGCGTGTTCGGCGAGCGCCCACATCGCCTGCTGCAGTGCGCCGGGGTCGCCGGTGATGCGCGCCGAGTCGGTCATGATCGTGCTGTAGAAACCGACGCCGCGCGCGTCGAGCGTCGATTTGAGGCCGTCGACGATGCCCGCGAGCAGCGCGATGAGGTTGATCGGCTGCATCGCGAGACCGCGTTCGGCGTGCTCGACTTCCTGCTGCTGGCGCTGCAGCCGCCATAGCTGCGCGTAGAGGCCGTCCTGCTTCTGCAGGTCTTCGTGCCTGCCGCGCTCGACGACGCGACCGTGTTCGAGCACGAGGATTTCGTCGGCGTCGACGACCGTGGACAGCCGGTGCGCGATGATCAGCGACGTGCGCGTGCGCGCGAGGCGGTCGAGTTCGTCCTGGATCGCGCGCTCGGAGCGCGTGTCGAGTGCCGACGTCGCTTCGTCGAACACCAGGATCGGCGGGTTCTTCAGGATCGCGCGGGCGATCGCGATGCGCTGCTTCTCGCCGCCCGACAGCATCACGCCGCGCTCGCCGACCTGCGTCTCGTACTGCCCGGGCAGGCCGGAAATGAACTCGTGCACATGCGCCGCCTTCGCCGCTTCGATGACGTCCGACAGGCTAGCGCCGGGACGGCCGTATGCGATGTTGTACGCGATCGTGTCGTTGAAGAGGATCGTGTCCTGCGGGACGATGCCGAGCGCCGCGCGCAGGCTGCGCTGCGACACCTTGCGGATGTCGACGCCGTCGATCGTGATGCGCCCCGCGCCGACGTCGTAGAACCGGAACAGCAGCCGCGCGAGCGTCGACTTTCCCGACCCGCTGCCGCCGACGACGGCGACGGCGCCGCCGGGCGGGATCGTGAAGCTCACGTCGTACAGGATCTGCCGGCTCGCCTCGTAACCGAACTCCACGTGCTCGAAGCTCACCTCCCCGCGATCGACGACGAGTTCGGTCGCCGCCGGCGCTTCGTCGATTTCCGGTTTCTCTTCGAGCAGCCGCAGCATCTTCTCGGCGTTGACGACTGCGTCGCGCGCCTGCCTGAAGACGAAGCCGAGCGAGTTCAGCGGCAGGCAGATCTGGATCACGTACGCGTTGACGAGCACGAGGTCGCCGACCGACATCGTGCCCTGCACGACGTTCTGCGCCGCGAGTAGCATCACGCTGGCCACGCCGATCGCGATGATGCCGCTCTGGCCGACATGCAATGTCGACAGCGCCTTCTGGTTCTGCACGCCGACCTCGACCCAGTCGGTGAGGATGCTGCTGAAGCGGCCGTGCTCGTAGCGTTCGTTCGTGTAGTACTTGACCGTCTCGTGGTTCATCAGGCTGTCGACGAGGCGGCCGTTCGCGTTCGAGTCCAGTTCGTTCAGCGCGCGCTGGTAGATCGCGCGGCGCTCGGTGAAGGCGACCGTGAAGGTCGAGTAGACGACGAACGTCGCGATGATGACGCCGGTGAACCAGTCGCTGTAACTGATCGTCAGGATCACGATGACCGCGACAATCTCGACGACCGTCGGCAGGATCGTGAACAGCCCGACGCCGAGCAGGAAACCGATGCCGGCCGTGCCGCGCTCGACGTCGCGCGTGACCCCGCCCATGCGCCGGCGCGCGTGGAAGCGCGACGTCAGCCGGTGGAGATGGCCGAAAACGTCGAGCAGGAAACCGGACACCGTCGTCTGCGTGACGCGCACGAAGATCACGTCGCGGATCTCGCTGAACGCGCCGGACAGAAAGCGCAGCACCGCGTAGCCGAGGAGGAGGAAAACCGGCAGCACCGCGACCTGGGCGGTCGGGCCGAGCGCGTCGACGATCGCTTTCAGCGACATCGGCACCGACACGGCGGCGAGCTTCGCGAGGATGACCAGCGCAAGCGCCGCCGCGGTGCGCTTCGGGTAGCGCATCACCGACGACGTCAGCAGCCGCGCGACGAATCCGAGAGTCGAAGGCGGCGAGGAGGGTGACGAGGGTGAAGAGGTCGACGAGGGCGAACGGGCTCGCATGGACAGGAAGGTCTATCGGGCTCGGGGAGAGCGGACCACCTTCCCGGGACCGTGCGGTTCGCCCGGAAAAGCATGCCGGGATGAAAATCCGGTACGGAAAAAAGCTGAGGCCGGCGCAGGGAACTCCCGCGCCGGCCTCGGGGGCCGCGTTACAGCACGCGGTCCTGCCAGTAGCCGCGCTGGCCGTAGTACGCGTGGACTTCGTTCGCCCACGTCGTGTCGGCCATGCTCGGCCAGTGGTCCTTGTCGAAGCCCGGCGCACCCTGCAGCCGGTCCTTGTCGACGTCGAGGATGAAGCACTTGCGATCGGTGTCGAGGATCAGCGCGCCCCACGGAATCGCGAACAGCTTGTCGCCCATGCCGAGGAAGCCGCCCGAGGACAGCACCGCGTAGGCGATGCGACCGCCCATCACGTCGAGCATGATCTCCTTGACCTTGCCGAGATCCTCGCCCTGGTTGTTGATCACGTCGTTGCCTTCGAGCGTGCTCGCGGCCATGACTTCGGGGCCGGGCCCGTTGCGCACATCGTTTTCCGCGCCGACGATGCCAGCGGAACCGCCGGTCGCAGGGGTCGTGCCGGTTGAGTATTGGCTTGCCATGAGTAGGTTCCTCCTTGTTGGGAAACGTCTCGGGGTGGAGCCCCTCCGGCGGGTAGCCGAAGGGGCGGGTGCTCACTCCTTGTCCCTGCCCTGATGGGACTTCTCGCGAGTTTTCGGCGACGTCATGCCCGTTTGCGTGCCGACGTGCGCCTGACTGCTCGACCCGGGACCGCCGGCCGCTTCCGCGGTCGTCGAGCCCGTCGTGCCGCTCAACCCGGTGCTGCCGCCGCCGGTTGTGCCGCCGGAACTGAGCTGGCCGGAGCTGAGGTCTTCCTGCCCGGAACCGGGGCGCCCGGACGGCGAGACGACGCGGATGCGGTTTTCGACGTCCTTGACGCCCCAGGTGTTGTCCGCGGCGTCTTCGATCTGGTACTTCATCCGGCGCTCGGGAACGGTGCCGTCGAGCATCACGCGGCCCTCCCGCACTTCGACGCTGACGTCGTGCACGTCGAGGTGGTGATGCTGGGCGAGGCGCTCGCAGATGAACTCGCGGATCCGCTCGTCGGAGCGCTGATAGCCGCGCGGTCCCTGGCGATTGCGGTCGAGATCCTGGCCCGCGTAGCCGCCGCCGAGCTGACCGCCGCCGTAGCCGCCGCTCGACTGTCCGCCGCTGTAGCCGCCGGCGGTCGGGCTGCCGCCGAAACCGCGACTCATGTCGCTGCTGCCGAAGCGCCCGCCCATCTCGCCGCTGCCGTAGCCGCCGCCCATGTCGCCGCCGGTGTCGCCACCGTAGCCGGGGGTGCCGCCGCCCCGCTCGCCCGCCTCTTCCCGCTCGCCGCCGTAGTCGCGGCTCATCCCGCCGCGCAGCTGCGAGGCCGCGCTGTTCGAGGTGCGACCGCCGTAAGTCGAGCGCGACGCGTCATTCGACGTCCATTGGTTCTCGGAGCCGAAGTCGTCACGGCCGAAGCCGCGCCGCAACCCGCCCTGGTAGCCGAACCGCGGCTCGTCGTATTCTTCGGGCGAAGTCCAGCCCCGGCCGCCGCCGACCGGCCGCGCGCCCTGCTCTTCGCGACCCCAGTTACCGCCGCCGTGCGAACCGCGGCCATAGCCCTGATCCTCACCGCGTGGGCCGCCGCCGTAGCGCTGCCCTTCCTGGCCGCGCGCACTGCCGCGGAAACCTTCCTCGCCGCCGTAGTCTTCCTGGCTTTGGCGCCCGTAGTCGGACGGGCCGACGAAACCGCCCGGCTGCGAGCGTCCTTCGTAGTCCTGGAAGCCGCCGGACCGGCGCTGCTGCTGCGCGTACTGCTCTTCCTCGTGCTCGGGGTATCCGCCGCGCTGGCGTCCGTACTCGGACCCGTAACCGCCGCGCATGCTTTCAGTCCGGTTCGGGTCCCGCTCCCCGTGGAACTGGGAGGGTTGTGGGTGACGTGATTTCATTGCGTCGACTCCTCCTGATCGCTGAAGCGTTGTCCGGAGGGCGAGCCGCCGATCATCGCGCGCCGCCCCCTCTTCTCCCTGACAGAGGCAAGCGCCGTGCCGCGAACGGGCCGCAACCGGCCCGCAGCCGACGGCGCGGCGAGGCGGACGAGCGCGCGCGGGGACGTGAAAAACTTACAGTTCCGTGTAGTTCTTTTCGGCGGGACAAGCGGTGAGGCCGGCGCGGAGGTCCGTCACGCGCAGGGGGCGGCGGCGGCGCTGCGCTTCTCGGCGGCCTCGAGAATCGTCCTGATCGTCTCGACGAGAAGGTGCGCGTCGACCGGCTTGCCGACGCAGCCCTGGAAGCCTTCGACGGCGAATTTGCCGCGGTCCAGATGCGCGAGCGCGGTCACCGCGAGCGCCGGGACGAACGGCAGCGCGGGGTCGCTGCGAAGTCGCTTCAGCACGTCGAAACCGCTCTCGGTCGGCATCGCGATGTCGAGCAGCAGCACGTCCGGCATATCGTCGACTTCGCGGAGCATACGCAACGCCGACGCCACTTCTTCGCCCGAATCGAACGCGCGCACACTCGCGCCGGCCTGCGCCAGGATGAGGCGCATCACTTCGCGCGCGTCGGGGTCGTCGTCGACGAGCAGCGCGTGGACGCCGTCGAGGTCGCGCGCAACCGCCGCCCTCTCGCCGCCCCGCCGGCGTTCGACTTCCGCCTGCACGAACGGGAACTCGACGGTGAACACCGACCCCGCGCCACTGCCCGCGCTCTCCGCGCGTACCGTGCCGCCATGCAACTCGACGAGATTGCGCACCAGCGCGAGCCCGATGCCCAAGCCGAGGTAGCGGCGCGTGACCGAGGTGTCCGCCTGGCTGAAGCGGTCGAACACGTGCGGCAGGAAATCCGCGTCGATGCCGACACCGTTGTCGCTGACCGACAGCACGACCGAGTCGCCGGCGCGGGCGAGCCGGATCGCGGTCTTCCCGCCTTCGAGCGTGAACTTGATCGCGTTCGACACCAGGTTGATGACGATCTGCTGCAGCCGGTCGCTGTCGCCATTGACGACGGCCGATGGGCATTCGGCCGCGAATTCCAGCTCGACGCCCTTCGCCGCGGCGCCGTCGCGCAGCAGTTCGATCGCCGCGCGCACGATCTCGACGAGATCCACCGGCCGGTTGTCGAGGTCGAGCTTGCCGCTGATGATGCGCGAGGTGTCGAGGAGATCGTCGATGAGCCGCGTCTGGTGGTCGATGTTGCGCTTGATCGCTTCGGCCGCGCGCCCGACGAGCGTCGGGTCCGGACTGCCGACCGACAACAGCACCTGGCTCCAGCCTTTCAGTGCGTTCAGCGGGGAACGCAGCTCGTGCGACACGATTGCGAGGAACTCGTCCTTCGCGCGGTTCGCCCGCTCGGCCTCGCCCCGCAGGCGGTGTTCGGCGACCAGCAGGTTCTCGAGTTCGCGCTGAGCGCGCTTGCGGTCGGTGATGTCCTTCGCGACGCCGACCAGCCCGAACACCTGCCCCTGCGAATCCCGCAGCGGGGATTTCGTGACCAGATAGGTGCGCACGCCGGCTTTCGTCCTGCGGGTTTCCTCGACCGCGATCGGCCGCCGCGTCTCGATCACGCGCCGGTCGTTTTCGAGGATGCGGCGCAACTCCTCCGTGTCCTCGAAGAGTTCCTGCTCCTTTTGCCCGAGCACTTGCGCGCGGCTCAGGCCCATCGCCTGCACCGCCGCGGGATTGACCATCATGATCCGGCCTTCGCGGCTCTTCGCAATGATGAGTTCCGGCGTGCTCGCGGCAATCGTGCGCAGCAGCGTCGTGCTCTCGCGCAGGACCGTCATCGTGCGTTCGAGCGCGCGCGTGCGCTCGCCGACCCGCCGGTCGAGCGCCTGGAACGCCTGGCGCTCCGCATGCGCACGCGCGCGACGCGCACTGACGTCGCGCAGCACGAGCACGCCGCCGGACAACCGCCCGCTCGCGGCGCGGATCGGCGTCGCGCTCGCCTCGATCCCGCACAGGCTGCCGTCGGCGAGCCGCACCGCCGGTTCGCCATCGAGCGTCACCGGCCGCAGTTCGTGGAACGCCTTGCGGAACGGCGACTCGATCGCCTCGCGCGTGCGCTCGTCGACGAGTTGCACGAGATCCCGGAGATTGCGGCCGATCGCGTCGGCGACGTCGACGCCGAGAAGCTGCGCGGCCGCCGGGTTCAGGAAGCCGACGCGGACTTCTTCATCCACCGCGATGACGGCGTCGCCGATGTTGGCGAGGGTCACTTCGAGCCATTGCTGCTGCGTGTTCGCGCGCAGCTCGGCCATCGAGCGGTCGACGTTCATTTCGTCGAGCTTGCCGGCGGTCCACAGGATCAGCGCGGCGCAGCCGACGATCATCCCGACCGCGATCACCCCTTCGCTCTCGCCGACGGCGAACCAGCCCAGGCGCAGGCCCAGCGCCTGCACCCACCCGGCCAGCAGCGGGACCGCCACCACGAGCGGCAGCAGCCGGCGGAAGATCACCGCGCCCGGCGAATCGTGTTCGAGCAGTCGCAGCAGGCGCGGCGAAGGCCGGCTGACGATCAGGCTCACGCTCGCCGCGAGCATCCCGAGGGCGACCGGCAGCGCGATGCCGACCGCGGGGATCGCGACGCTGAGCCGGACGAAGCGGAAGGTCAGCCCGACGATCGCGACGAGCGCGACGCTGCCCGCGGCGATCGCGACAAGCCGTGCGAACCGTCGAACGCGGAGGTCATCGACGGCGGCAAGCGCCAAAGCCAGCGCGACGAGGGTGTAGGACGCTGCGGTGCCGACCGGGTTCGGTGCCGGGTCGAACACCGGGATCCGCTCGAAAACGTGGCTGTCGACGCCGGACCATGTCTCGAGCTGCAAGAGCAGCGTCAGCACCGAAATCGTCGCGATCGCAAACGCGAGGACGAAGATCGCATACTGGTTGCGGCGGTCGTCGGCGCCTTCGAGGCGCCGCAACGCGAACGCGATCAGCAGCAGCTTCAGGATGCTGCTGAAGGTCATCGGCGGAAGATTCGGGCCGAGGGACGTGAGCATGGGGACGCCCGTCGTCCACCCGATGAACGCCGTCAGCGCGAGCGCCGCGACGAACCAGCTCGCATACTTCGCGGTGTTCGCGAGTCGCGTCGACCATGCTCCCTCGGGGAGCGAGGTCGGCGACGGCAAGGAAACGCCAGTGTCCATGCGGTTCGATCAGTCGTAGGAGAGAAAGACACCCGCCGGCTTCCGCGCGGCGATCGGAGACGCACTGCGCGAAGGCCGGGCGCTCGGCGCGCGGCTCGACGCCCGCCGCGCTCCGGCTCCGCGCACTGATCGGAGATAGGACTCTCGCTCCGCCGAACCATTCCCCATTGTCGAAGGGCGCGCGATCTACCCCCGGCGATCCATCCTCATCGGCGGCACAGCACGAGCGTCGCGGGTGCGCACCGGCCGGTTCGCGTAACGGCGCGCGTACTGATCGCGCCCCCAGGTCAGGAACACCGGCACCGCCTTCCACGGGTTGCCGTAGCGCATCCGCAGGCCCGTCATCGCCAGGCCCCCGAGGATCGCAGCGATCCCCTTGCGTTTCGTTTCCGGCTTGATCGCAGGCTCGTCGTTCCGCGCGAAGCGGCGCGGCCGCCTCTTCACGAGCACCGTTGCGAGAAGCCCGACGACGGCCGCGGCGATGCCGATCCCCCGCAGCGAAGTGGCCTGCGCGACGACCCGGTTCTTCGTCGCGTCGCGCCAAAGCGCGAAATCGCGCCCCACCCCGGCGCGCTCCTGCGCGACCAGGATTTCCGCTTCTTCCAGCGATCTGGAGATGATCCTCATGGCCCGGTCCTCGCGCCCGCGTCACCGACGACCGGCGTCGCCGACGGCGGCGGTTCGCCGCGCAACTGCCGCAGCGTCGCGGCGAAGGGCAGCTTCTTCACGCGCTTCCACAGCCACCATCCGGCGATCGCAGCGACGACGACATTCGCCAGCGCCGCGAGCGCGAGCACGACGGTCCACGGCACGCCGTCGGCGATCAGCCAGCCGGCGATCGCGACAACGAGCGCGAGCCACGCGGTCACGAGCAGGACGATCGCCGCGATCGCGGCGCACATCGCCTGCAGCAGTTCGCGGACCGTCTGCCGCGCATCGAGCACAACGAGCGATGCGAAAGCCGACGCCAGGCGCCGGGAGCGGTGCAGCAGGCCGGAGAGGGAGCGGTCGGTGCCGATTCCCTCGTTCGTCGTGGCCGCCATCGCGGTGCGGGCGGGCCGTCAGTGGTGCGTGAAGCGGCTGAACAGCATCCCCACACCGACGGCGATCATCACCGACGCCACCGGGTGCCGGCGCACGCACTCGCGCGCCCCTTCCAGCAGTTCTTCCTGCTGATGCATCCATTCCTGGCTGCGCTCGCCGGCGTGGCGCAATCCGCTCGACGCTGCGTGCGCCGCGCGGCCGATCGCATCCTGCGCGCTGCTCGACAGCTGCTCGATCTTCGCCGCACCCGTGTCGGCGCTCCCCGTTACGTTGGATCCCGGTGTCGTCGTCTGCATTTCCGTTCCTCCTTGTTATCGGTCCGGGCGGGTCCTTGCCCGCCCGGACCTTGTTGCGGCAGCCGGTGCAGCAAACGGCGTACCCACACGTCGTCCGCCGCACGGACGGCACGCGCTGCGGGCGTGCGGGTCATTTCCCGTGGCGCTTTTGCCGCGGCGGATGCGCGACGTCCACACCCTCCGGCGGCACGTCGGCGCCGGGGGACCGCTCCGGGTCGGCTCCCGGCCCCGGAACGTCGGACGGGATGCCATGCTGGTCGGTGTCGCGCAGCCCGCGTCCGATGTCGCGCGACGCCTGCTCGATGATTTCGCGGTGCTCGCGGTGCTCGTGTACGCCCGGCTCGTCCTTCTGCGGCGCTTCGTCCCGCTCGTGAGGCAGCGGCAGCGCGCCTTCTTTGGGGGGCTTGCGGATATTCGTGTCCTCGGCATCGAACACCGGGTCGGGCCATTTTTTCCCGGGCTCGCCGGTCTTGTCCTGCTTGCTCATCGGATCGATCCTCCTCGCGAAAGCCGACGCGTTGTCCCTGCGCCGGCGGACCGGACGAACGCCCTCGAAAGCCCAGTAAGACTTACGCCTGCGTGCAGGACTTACACGCGGCGCGCCGCCACGGCGCGCTCATTCCGCCGGGCTGCGATCGGGGTAGCGCTCCCGCTCGTCCTGCGCGCTCTCGTCCGCTTCGTCGCCCTCGGTCTCGTCCCCGGCCGGGATCTCGCCCTTTTCCGCCTGGTACACCGCGAGGCGGTTGTAGAGCGTTTTCAGGCTGATCCCGAGCATTTCGGCGGCCTTGCGTTTGACGTTGCCGCATTCGAGCAGCGTCGCCTCCATCACGCGCCGGTTCACCTCTTCGAGCGTCGTGCCGACCCGGATCGTCAGCACCGAGCTGTGCGATTTCTGCACAAAGCTCTCGGCCGCGATCTCGGGCTCGATGACCTCGTCGGCGAGGATGTACGCGCGGTGCACGTAGTTCTTCAGCTCGCGGACGTTGCCCGGCCAGTTGTGTGCATACAGCGCCGCGATCGCATCGGACGAAAAGCGTTTGTTCGTGTGCTCCTGTTCGTTCAGTTCGGCGAGGAAATGTTCCGCGAGCAGCTCGATGTCGGTGCCGCGTTCGCGCAGCGGCGGCAGATGGATCGGGAAGACGTTGAGGCGGTGATAGAGGTCCTCGCGCAGCTTGCCTTCGGCGACCGCCTTCTCCGGCGAGCGGTTCGTCGCCGCGATCAGGCGCACGTCGGTGGCGATCGGCTCGTTCGTGCCGACGCGCATGAAGGACCCGGTTTCGAGCACGCGCAGCAGCTTGACCTGCAGGTCCGGGCGCATTTCGGTGACTTCGTCGAGAAACAGCGTGCCGCGGTTCGCGCGCTCGAAGAAGCCGTGGTGCTGGCGGTCCGCGCCGGTGAAGCTGCCCTTCTCGTGACCGAAGAGTTCGCTCTCGACGAGTTGCGGCGATACCGCGCCGCAGTTCAGCGGCAGGAAGGGTTGGCGCTTGCGCCGTGACAGGTCGTGGATGGTCTGCGCGACGACTTCCTTGCCGCTGCCGCTCTCGCCGATCAGCAGCACCGACGCCGACGTCGGCGCGACGCGCGAGAGCTGGTCGTAGAGCCGGTGCATCGGTGGCGAACTGCCGAGGATGTGGCCGAAGCGCCCGAGCTTGCGCAGCTCGTTGCGCAATTCGCCGATCTCCTCGCGGAAGTGCTCGACCTTCGGGATCCGCTGCAGCACGCCGCGCAGCCGCTCGATGTCGACCGGCTTCACGAGATAGTCCGTCGCGCCGCCGCGCAGCGCGTCGATCGCGCTTTCGACGCTCGCGTGGCCGGTGATGACGACGACCTCGGTCGAGCCGCCGGTGCCGATTTCCTCCATCAGCTCCATGCCGAGCCCGTCGGGCAGCATCAGGTCGGTCAGCACGACGTCGGGCATCGAGCGCGTCAGCTGGATGCGCGCGCTGCGCAACGAGTCGGCGACCGCGATCGTAAACCCCTCCGCCTTGACGAATTCGGAGAGCCACGCGCCGGTTTCGGGATCGTCGTCGACAAGCAATACGTTCGGCAATTTTCTCTCCCGCGCGAGTAGCCCACCCGTTGATACTAGTCGCCTTTCGCCGCCCACCTTTACCGGGAATTGTAATTTTTTCAGTCACTTCCCGCCGACGACGTGGGACTTTTTCACACATCCGGGATAACTGCCCGCAGGACGCCCGCTTGCTGTGCAGCGGCATGCAGTGGAGTCCGGCGCCCCCCTCGGCCGCACGGCTCACCGGTCTGCTGGAGGATCGGAAATGGATATTTCCTGGCAGGAAGTCTTCGGCCTCACCGTGTCGCCGGTCGAACTCGTCATCCGCGGCACCGTCGTCTACCTGTTCCTGATTTTCGTGTTCCGCACCGTGTTGCAGCGCGACATTGGCGCAGTCGGCGTCGCAGACATCCTGCTCCTCGTGATCATCGCGGACGCGTCGCAGAACGCGATGGCCGGCGAACACAAGTCGGTCACCGATGGGCTGATCCTCGTCTCGACGATCCTCGGCTGGAACGTGCTGTTCGACTATCTCTCGTTCCGCTTTCCGCGAATTCGCAAGATCCTGCAGCCCCCGGTGCTGCGGCTCGTGTGCGACGGCAAAATCCTGCATCGCAACCTGCGGCGCGAATTCATCACCGAAGACGAACTGTGGGCGAAGCTGCGCGAAAACGGCATCGACAAACTCGAGGACGTCCACTCCGCGACGATGGAAAGCGACGGCACGATCAGCGTCGTCAAGCGCGAAGGGGGCCCGGAAAACGGCAAACCGCCGAAGAACCACCGGCCGCTCTAGCCGTCCCGGACGCACCCGGCGATCTCCCGCAGTAAGTTTTTCCCCGACCGCTCCGAACTTACACGCCGCATCCCCCGCCATCGCTGGCGATCGCGACTGACGACAGTATTCCGTGCGGGCACAGGGCTTGCCGAAGCCCGACGCATCGATTCGGTCGCACCGACTCCAGCGACCCGACAAAACCATAGGCGGCGCCGACATGAAAATCGCACTGATCAGCGAACACGCTTCCCCTCTCGCCACCCTCGGCAGCATCGACAGCGGCGGGCAGAACGTCTACGTGGCCTACGTCGCGCGCGAGCTCGCGCAGGCGGGGCACACGGTCGACGTCTTCACGCGGCGCGACAGCCCGGAACTGCCGCCGGTCGTCTATTTCGGCCGCAACGTCAGGGTGATTCCGGTTCCCGCCGGGCCGGCCTGCTTCATCCCGAAGGAATCGCTGCTGCCGCACATGGAGGAATTCAGCGACAACATGGTCACCTGCTGCGCCCGGGCGCGGCCCTACGACGTGATCCACGCGAACTTCTTCATGTCGGGGATCGCCGCGCAGCGGATGCGCGACGAGTACGGCTCGCCGTTCGTCATCACCTTCCATGCGCTCGGGAAAGTGCGCCGGCTTCACCAGGGCAGCGCCGACGGATTCCCGGCGTCGCGCGTGGATATCGAGGAGATGCTCGTCGCGTCGGCGGACCGGATCGTCGCGGAATGCCCGCAGGACCGCGACGACCTCGTGAACCTGTACGACGCGCGGCTCGACGACGTGGACGTCGTGCCTTGCGGCGTTGAGACCACGGAACTCGGCCCCGGCAGCCGGCACCTGCGCAAGGAGTTCGGCATCGGCGACGACGAATTCGTCGTGCTGCAGCTCGGCCGGCTCGTGCCGCGCAAGGGCATCGACAACGTGATCCGCGGCGTCGCGGCACTCGAGCGCGAGGACGGCATCACCGCGAAGCTCCTCGTCGTCGGCGGCGAGTCGGACAACCCCGATCCCGCGCTGACGCCGGAGATCGGCCGGCTACAGGCCATCGCGGAAGCCGAAGGCGTCGCCGATCGCGTGATCTTCACCGGCCGGCGCCCGCGGACCGCGCTGCGCGACTTCTACTGCGCCGCGGACGTGTTCGTGACGACGCCGTGGTACGAGCCGTTCGGCATCACACCGCTCGAAGCGATGGCCTGCGGCTGCCCGGTCATCGGCGCGTCGGTCGGCGGCATCAAGCACACCGTCGTCGACGGCGTCACGGGCTATCTCGTGCCGCCGCACGACCCGTCGGCGCTCGCCGACCGTCTCGCGCGCGTGCGGGTGAACCCGGCGCGGGCGCGGATGTTCGGCCGCGCCGGGATCCGCCGTGTGTGCAGCGCCTTCACGTGGCAGCACGTCGCCGCGTCGCTCGAGTCCGTCTATCACAGCCTTCAACCCCAGCCCGAAATCCGCTTCGACGAAAGGATGGCGCGCTTATGACTCCGAACAACTCCTCCCCGCTTCAGAACAAGACGGCGCTGGTCACCGGCGGTGGCCGCGGCCTCGGCAAGGCGCTGTGCGAAGCCCTGTGCACCGCCGGCGCGCACGTCGTCGTCTGCGATGTGCGCGCGGACAGCAGCGAACAGACCTCGTTCGAGCTCAACAAGAAGGGCTATCAGACGATCCACTGCACGGTCGACGTCACCGACGACGAGCAGGTGCTCGCGTGCCTGCAGTGCGCCCGGGAACGCTTCGGCGCGCTCGACATCCTGATCAACAACGCCGGCGTCGATTACACGCTGCCGATCGACGAGCTCGAGGTAGAGCAATGGGACCACGTCCTCGCTGTCAACCTGCGCGGCCCGTTCCTGTTCTCGAAGCACGTCGTCGGCCAGATGAAGCTGCTCGGCGGCGGCCACATCATCAACATCACCTCGACCGCCGCGAAGCGCGCGTGGCCGAACGCCTCCGTCTATCACGCGAGCAAGTGGGGGCTGCTCGGCTTCTCGCACGCGCTGCACGCCGAACTGCGGCCGCACGGCATCAAGGTCACTGCGGTCGTCGCCGGCGGGATGCGCACGCCGTTCCTGCTCGACCGCTTCCCCGATATCGACGTCTCGACGCTGCAGCCGCCCGAGTCGGTCGCCGCCGCGGTGGTCAACGTGCTGTCGCTGCCCGAAGGCACGGTCGTGCCGGAAATCACCGTGCTGCCGATGGGAGAGACTTCTTGGCCCTGAACGCGGCCGTTTTCATCGACAAGGACGGCACCCTGATCCACGACGTGCCGTACAACGTCGACCCGGCGCGGATCCGGCTGCGCGACGACGCCGGCGACGCGCTCGCGCGGCTGCAGCAGCACGGCTTCCACCTGATCCTGATCACGAACCAGCCCGGCGTCGCGCTGGAGCTCTTCGAGCACGACGCGCTCGAGGCGGTGTGGGCGAAGATCGCGCTCGACCTGTCGGCGTTCGGCGTCGTGCTCGACGCGGTCTACCATTGCCCGCACCACCCCGAGGGCCGCGACCCGCGCTACGCGCTCGCGTGCGACTGCCGCAAGCCGGAGCCCGGCCTGCTGCTGCGCGCCGCGCACGAGCATCGGCTCGACTTGCGCCGCTCGTGGCTGATCGGCGACATCCTTGACGACGTCGAAGCCGGCCGGCGCGCGGACTGCCGCACCGTGCTGCTCGACGTCGGCTCGGAAACCGAATGGCGCGCCGGTCCGCTGCGCGAGCCCGACCGCGTCGTGAAGAGCCTCACCGAAGCCGTCGACGCGATCCTCGCCGAGCCGGACCCGGTCGCGGCCCCTTCCTCCCCCGCGCAGGGCTGGTCCGCATGGACAGCGTGATCGACGCCGCGCGCTGGCGGGCGGCCCGGCGCATCCTCGCGGTGCGCCTCGACAACCTCGGCGACGTGCTGATGACGACGCCGGCGCTGCGCGCGCTGCGCGTGTCGGCGCCGGGTCGTCACATCACGCTGCTCGCGTCCGGGTCGGGCGCGGCCGCCGCACCGTACGTCCCCGAGATCGACGATCTCGTCGTCGCGGACAGCCCTTGGTTGCCCGGGGCCGAGCCCGCGCCGGACGCGATGCTCGCAACCGTCGAGCGCCTGCGCGCCGGCCGCTTCGACGCCGCGGTGATCTTCACGGTCTATAGCCAGAGCGCGCTGCCCGCCGCGTTGCTGTGCTGGCTCGCCGGCGTTCCGCTGCGGCTCGCGCACTGCCGCGAGAACCCGTACCACCTGCTGAGCGACTGGCTGCCCGACCCCGAGCCGCACGAAGTGTTGCGCCACGAGGCGCGCCGGCAGCTCGACCTCGTCGCCGCGGTCGGCGCGACGACCGTCGACGCGCGGCTGTCGTTCCGCGTCCCGCCGCGGGACGTCGTCTCCGCGCACCGCCTGTTGCGCGCCGCCGGCATCGACCCCGAGCGGCGCTTCGTCGTCGTCCATCCCGGCGCGAGCGCGCCGTCGCGTCGCTACCCGGAGGACCTCTTCGCCGCGGCGATCGGGCACGTGCACGACATCCGTCCGGACCTCGGCGACCTGCAACTCGTCTTCACCGGTGACGCGTCCGAAGCGCCGGCGGTCGAGCGCATCCGCGCGCTGATCGCCCACCCGACGCGGTCGCTCGCCGGGCAGCTCGGCCTCGGCGAGCTCGGCGCGGTCCTCGACGCCGCCGCGCTGCTGATCGCGAACAACACCGGCCCGGTGCATCTGGCGGCGGCGCTCGGCACGCCGGTCGTCGACCTCTACGCGCTGACGAACCCGCAGCACGCGCCGTGGCAGGTGCCGCACCGGGTGCTGTACGAGGACGTGCCGTGCCGCTTCTGCTACAAGAGCGTCTGCCCGCAAGGCCATCACCATTGCCTGCGCCTGCTCGACCCGGCGCGCGTCGCCGCGGCGGCGCACGAACTGCTCGCGCTCGGCGCCGAACGCTCGTCCGCGCCGCTGCCGGCGGCTCCCGCCGACGAGTGGCGGGCCGCGTGAGCGGAACCCGCCGACGGATACCGACGAACACCGGGCCGACCACCGGGAGGAACGATGTCCCCACCCCGCAAGCTGCGCATCCTGACCTGGCACGTGCACGGCAACTACCTCTACTACCTGAGCCAGGTTCCGCACACCTTCCTGCTGCCCGTGGACCCAACGCGCTCGCCCGGCTTCAACGGCCGCGCCGGCACGCTGCCGTGGGGCGACAACCTCGTCGAAGTGCCGGTCGACGCGCTGCGCTCGACGCAGTTCGACTGCATCCTGTTCCAGTGCCGCAGTAATTACCGCGAAGACCAGTTCCGGCTGCTCTCCGGCGCGCAGCAGCAGCTTCCGCGCATCTATCTCGAACACGACCCGCCTCAGGTGCACCCGACGAACACGCCGCACCCGGTCGACGACCCGTCGATGCTGCTCGTCCACGTGACGCCGTTCAACGCGCTGATGTGGGACAGCGGCCGCACGCCGGTGCGCATCGTCGAGCACGGCGTCATCGTGCCGCCGGACGTGCGCTACGACGGCCGCCTGCCGCGCGGCATCGCGATCGTCAATCACCTCGCGCGGCGCGGGCGGCGGCTCGGCGCGGACGTGTTCGAAACGGCGCGCGCGCAGGTGCCGCTCGACCTCATCGGCATGGCGGCGGAAGAAAGCGGCGGTCTCGGCGAAGTCGCGAACACCGAACTGCCCGCCTACATCGCGCGCTACCGCTTCTACTTCCACCCGATCCGCTGGACGAGCCTCGGGCTCGCGGCGATCGAAGCAATGATGATCGGCCTGCCGGTCGTCGGCCTCGCGACGACGGAACTCGTCACGGTGATCCGGAATGGCGAGTCGGGCTGGCTCGACACCGACCCGGCGCGGCTCGTCGCGCACATGCAAAGGCTGATCGACGACCCCGACGAAGCGCGCAGGCTCGGCGACGGCGCACGTGCGGTCGCGCTCGAACGCTTCAACATCGAGCGCTTCGTGCACGACTGGCTCGACGTGTTCCGCGACGCGACCGCCTGAGGGCCCCACCATTGGGCGGGCTCGCGCCCGCCCCGCCGTCACGGCGTCACGGCAGCCGGCGCACCCTCTGTTCCCTGTCCCACTGCCGCGTCTTCGCGGCCGCGATGAAGCCGCCGAGGTCCGTGGCCGCGACGACGCCGGCGTCGGGCTGCACGCCGGCCGCCTGCAGCAGCGCGCGGCCGCCCTGGTCGACCGCGATCGCCTTCAGGTGCGCGAACGCGTCGCGGACAAAGTCGAGCGCCTTCGCGTCCCCGGCGAGCTCCGCGGCGCCGTCGTCGGACAGCAGCACGGCGACCGCGTCGAACATCACCGACGGCATGCCGTCGAGCTGACCGTCGGCCGGCAGCTTCGCGCCGCCGCGGAGCATCGCGCCGCCGACTTTCGGCGCGACGATCTTGACCCTCGCGCCGGCCGCGGTAGCTGCGTTGCGTACCGCCGTAACCGACGCATCGTCCGAGCCGTCGGCGACGAGGATGCCGACGACGCGGCCTTCGAGCGTGTCCTTCATCTTGCCGATCAGCGCTACCGCCGGCGACGGGTCGAAGTCCTGCACCGGCTGCGCCGGCAGCGGCGCCGGGGGCAGCGGGTCGATCGCGAGGCCGGCGGCGACGCGCGACGCGAGCGACTCGTCGATGTTGCGCAGGTGGCCGACGATCGCTTCGCGGATGGGCGGCGTCTCGACTTTCGACAGCTCGAACACGAGCGCCGCGACGAGGTGCGTCTGCTCGGGCGCACTCTGGCTGCGGTAGAACTGTCGCGCTTGGCTGTAGTGGTCGCCGAAGCTCTCCGCCCGGATGCGGCCCTTGTCGCCGGTTTCCGAAGTCGCCGCGGAGCGGAAGCCCGCCTGCGCGGATTCGCGCGGGCCGTCGGCGTCCAGCGTGTTCGGCTCGTACGCGACGCGGCCCTTCGGCCGGTCCATCTGCATATGGCCGTCGCGCTGGTAGTTCGCGAACGGGCACTGCGGCGCGTTGACGGGGATCTGGTGGAAGTTCGGCGAGCCGAGGCGCGACAGCTGGGTGTCGAGGTAGGAGAAGAGCCGCCCCTGCAGCAGCGGGTCGTTCGAGAAGTCGATCCCCGGGACGACGTTCGCCGGGCAGAACGCGACCTGCTCGGTCTCGGCGAAGAAGTTGTCCGGCCAGCGGTCGAGCACCATGCGGCCGACGATCCGCAGCGGCACGAGTTCCTCGGGGATCAGCTTCGTCGCATCGAGGTGGTCGAACGGGAAGTCCTCGGCGTCCTCTTCGGTGAAGAGCTGCACGCCGAACTCCCATTCCGGAAATGCGCCGTGGCCGATCGACTCGAAGAGGTCGCGGCGGTGGAAGTCCGGGTCGGCGCCGGCAATCTTCACCGCCTCGTCCCACAGCGTCGACTGCAGGCCGAGCTTCGGCCGCCAGTGGAATTTCACGAACGTCGATTCGCCCGCCGCGTTGAGGAGCCGGAAGCTGTGCACGCCGAAGCCTTCGATCATCCGCAGCGAGCGCGGAATCGTGCGGTCCGACATCTGCCACATCACCATGTGCATCGACTCGGGCATCAGCGAGATGAAGTCCCAGAACGTGTCGTGCGCGCTCGCCGCCTGCGGGAAACCGCGGTCCGGCTCCATCTTCACCGCGTGGACGAGGTCCGGGAACTTGATCGCGTCCTGGATGAAGAACACCGGGATGTTGTTCGACACGAGATCCCAGTTGCCTTCCTTCGTATAGAACTTCACCGCGAAGCCGCGCACGTCGCGCGGCGTGTCGACCGAGCCGGCGCCGCCGGCGACCGTCGAGAAGCGCGCGAACAGCGGCGTGCGCTGCCCGACTTCGGTCAGGATCTTCGCGGTCGTGTATTGCGCGAGCGAGTCGCTGAGCTCGAAGTAGCCGTGCGCGGCGCTGCCGCGCGCATGCACGATGCGCTCCGGGATGCGCTCGTGATCGAAGTGCATGATCTTTTCGCGCAGCACGAAGTCCTCGAGCAGCGTCGGGCCGCGCGGATTCGCGCGCAGCGAATTCTGGTCGTCCGCGACGGCCGTGCCCTGGTTCGTCGTCAGCAGCGGAGAGCCGCCGGTCACCTGCTGATGCAGTTCGCCGCCCGAGCCAAGCTGCGCGTCGTCGCCAGCCTTTGCGCCCGCCCCGGAATCTTTCGCATCGTTCATATCGGGTTCTCCTCTGCTTTCGCTGTATGTCGCCGCCGCAACCTGCGCCGGCCACCGGTGGTCGACGCCGGCTGCCGGCCCGTTGCTATTTCGCTTTCGCCTTCGCCCTCGATTTCCGCTTCGGCCGTTTGGCTGCCGGCGGTTTTGCGCGGGACGGGGCCGCGAGCTCGCGAAGCTCCTTCGCCGCCGCAGCGCTCGATGCTGCAATCGCCTTGCCCGCCTCGCGCCTGACCGCTGCGGCCGCGTGACCCCGCGCGCTACCGAGCGCGGCGTTCGCGGCGCTCAACCACAGGCTCAGAAACGGGTTCTTCTTCGTCCACGGATTCTTCATCGACGTTCTCCAAAGAGGGCCGGGCGTATCACTGTGCAGTGAGCATCGCCCGATAGACTTCGCGATACGCGCGGGCGCTCGCGTCCCAGCCGAAGTCGCGCGCCATACCGTTGCGGCAGATCGTGCGCCACGCGTCGCGGTCGGCGAACACCGCGAGCGCGCGATCGACCGCACCGACGAGCGCCGCCGGCGTCGCCTCGGTGAACGCGAAACCGGTCGCCTCGCCGCCGGCCGTGCCGTGATCCACGACCGCGTCCGCGAGGCCGCCGGTCGCGCGCACGATCGGCGGGGTGCCATAGCGCTGGCTGTACATCTGGTTCAGGCCGCAGGGTTCGAAGCGCGACGGCATCAGGAAGGCGTCGGCGCCGGCCTCGATCTGGTGCGCGAGCACTTCGTCGAACCCGACGACGACGGCAACGCGGTCGGGCGCGGTCGCGGCCGCGTCACGCAGCGCCTGTTCGAAGCGGCTCTCGCCCGCGCCGAGCACGACGAGCTGCACCGGCCGCTCGAGCAGCGCCGGCAGCGCGTCGAGCACGAGATCGATGCCTTTCTGGTCGGTCAGCCGGCTGATCATGCCGACGAGCAGCGCGTCCTCGTCGGCCGCGAGCCCCATTTCCGCCTGCAGCGTGACGCGGTTGCGGGCCTTGTCGTCGAGCGATTCGGCGCCGTAGTTGCGCCGCAGCGCGACGTCGGTTCCCGGATCCCAGACGCGGGTGTCGATGCCGTTGAGGATGCCGACGAGCCGGTCGGCCCGCGCGTCGAGCAGCCCTTCGAGGCCGCAGCCGAACGCCTTGCTGCGGATCTCGCGCGCGTAGGTCGGGCTCACCGTCGCGATGCGGTCGGCGTAGAAGAGCCCCGCCTTCAGGAACGACAGCCGGCCCCAAAACTCGACGCCGTCGGGCTTGAGGCTCGCGGGCGGCAGGCCGAGCGCATCGGCGACGTCGAGGTCGAAAATCCCCTGGAAGGCGAGGTTATGCACCGTGACGAGGCTCGGCGCCGGCGCGGGCAGGCCGTGCGCAAGATAGGCCGGCGCCAGCGCGCAGTGCCAGTCGTTGCAGTGCAGGACGTCGGCGCGCCAGCCGAGCGGCGAGTCGTCGCTCGCGAGCCGCGCCGCAACGCGCGACAGCAGGCCGAAACGCAGCGCGTTGTCGGCGTAGTCCGTGCCGTCGACGTCGAGGTAGGGCCCGCCCTTGCGCGCATACAGCGACGGGCAGTCGACGATCAGGGCCGGGACGCCGCTCGGCAGCCGCGCGCGCAGCAAGGTCGCGGCCGGCAGCCCGAACTCCGCGCGCAGGTTCGCGACGCGCCGCGCGCCTTTCGCCGCGGCGCGCACCGATGGATAGGCCGGCAACAGCAGCCGCAGGTCGAGGTCCAGCGCCGCGAGCGCTTCGGGCAAGCCGGCGCTGACGTCGCCGAGGCCGCCGGTTTTCGCCCACGGCGTGCATTCGGGCGTCGCGAAGAGCACGCGCGGCTTCGCGAGCTTCTTCACGAGCCGGCGTCCGGCACGAGCAACGCGAACGGCAGCAATCCGAACAGCGGGACGACGTCGAGATAGCAGCGCTTTCCGGCGCGTTCGGCGTGCAGGCAGCGGCCGGAAAGCACGTCGCGCCAGCGCCTGCCCTCCCACGCACGCGACAGCTCGACGTGCGTCTGCCGCCAGATTTCCGGGTCCCGGACCCGCGCCTCGTCGCTCGCGGTCAGGCTCAGCAGCAGCCGCGAGCCGACGAAGATCACCGCTTCGTCGTCGCAGACGCGCGCGAACGCGACGACGTGCTGCGCGCCCGGGCCGTTCGTCCTCAGCGCGACGTAGCGCCCGTCGCGCATCGTGTGCTCGAACTCGCGCCGCGCCGCGAGCCCGCGCCACAGCAGGTAGAGCTTCAGCCGGCCGTCGGTGAGGTCGGTTGCCATCGCCGCGAGGCGGGCGTGCAGGTGATCGGGCGCGGCGTCGGGCGGGAGCTCGCGTTGCAGCGCGAGGAGCTGCTCGCGGCGCGTCGCGAAGTCGACCGGCCGACGGTTGTCCGGGTCGACGAGCGTGAAGGTCCAGGTTTCGCAGCCCTGGTAGATGTCCGGCACGCCGGGCGCGCCGAGCTTCAGCAGCAGCATGTTCAGGCTGTTCCACGCGCCGAAGCGCGACAGCGTCGCCTGGAACGGGACGAAATCCGTAAAGAACGCGTTGTCGGGGCCGCCGGCGAAGAGGCGCCGCACGAAGCGCGACAGCGCCTTTTCGTAGGCCGGGTCCGGGTTGATCCAGCTCGTGTGCAGCTTCGCCTCGCGCACCGCCTTCAGCATGTACTCGTCGACGCGACGCATCAGCTCGGCGAATTCGTCGGCGTCGGGCGGGAGCATCGGCCAGATGCCGAGCAGCGTCTGGTAGAGCAGGTATTCGTCGTTCGCCGACGGCACGAGTTCGTCGTTAACGCGCGACTTCAGCCGCTCGTTGATCCCCCGCCAGCGGCGCAGCGCGAGCCGCCACGCGCCGGGGATTTCGGACAGCACGTCGATGCGCGCGCGCACATCTTCCGAACGCTTGCTGTCGTGCGTCGACGACCCGAGCAGCCCGTACGGATGGCTCGCCGCAATGCGCTCGTTCGCACCGTGGAAGTCCTCGGTCGACAGGCCGAAGGTATGCGGATCGCCGCCGACGTCGTTCAGCGACACGAGTCGGTTGTAGCGGTAGAACGCGGTATCTTCGAGCGACTTCGCCATCACCGGCGCGGTGAATTGCTGGAAGCGCCGCGCGAACGTGAGCTTCATCCGGCGCAAGTCCGCGTCGGGCTCGGTCGGCGCCGAGACGAGGACGTCGCGGACGAAATGCAGCACCGACGCGTCGCCGGCACGCGTGCGCGACACCGCGTACGCGAGCGCGCGGTCGAGATAGCGCCGGTCGGTGTCGGAGACGCCATTCGGGCCGATGTAGCTGCGATAGACCGGGAAGCCGGCGACGAGATCCATCAGCGCGCCGCGCAGCCGCGTGCGGGTGAAGTCGCGCGTGCGGCGGTTGCGCTGCGCGATGTCGTGCAGCATGTAGGTCAGCCCGCCGAGCTCGCCCGGCAGCGAGTGCGTCATGATCAGCCGTTTCGCCTCACGCATCGCCTGGCTGAAGTTGCAGATCTCGTGCGTGAAGGAGCGGTAGAGGCGCGTGAAGCGCGACTCCTGCGCGGGGTCAACGAAGAGCCCGTTGCACAGGTTCGCGAAGCGGTAGCCGGTTTCGCCGTGCACGCGCCAGTCGGGCGGCGGCGCCTCGAATTCGTCGAGGATCTTCTCGACGACGACGTAGAGCGCCGGCGCCGGCGCGTCGTCGGCGCGCCCGGCTTCGCGCAGCACCTCGGCGTAGCGCGTCTGCAGGCGGTCGAAATACGCCGCCGGGTCGGACAGGCCGTCCGGGTGGTCGACGCGCAGCCCCGACACGCGGCCTTCGGCAATCCAGCGGAAGATCTGCGCGTGCGTTGCCTCGAACACCTTTTCCGACTCCATCCGCAGCGCGGCGAGCTCGTTGATGTCGAAGAAGCGCCGGTAATTGATGTCGTCGGCGGCGACGCGCCACGACGCGAGGCGATAGGCCTGCCGCGACAGCAGCGCGTCGAGCGCGTCGAAGCTGACCGGCTCGCCGACCCGTCCGTTGAAGTCCGCGATCCGCTCCGCGACCCGTTCGCGCACCGCCGGCACGCGCTCGTGCAAGGCCGCGAGCTGCTGCTTGAAGAGCTCCTTGTTGCGCCGGCGTTCGGCGACGAGCGCCGGATCGGTCGAGTCGCGCGGCGGCAGGTGGCGCAGCGCCGCGAGCAGGGTTTCGAGCTCCGCCAGGTCCGGGTCGGACGGGATCTCGGCCTCGCCGGCGACTGGCACCAGCTCGGCGAGGATCGCCGGATAGTCGATCGGGTCGATCGGGAAGCGGTGCTCGAAGTAGCGCACGCAGAACTCGCCGCTCTCGGCCGAGAACTCGAGCTTCAGCTCGCCCGCCTCCAGCACCGCGCCGTACTGGTCGCCGAGCACCGGCAGCAGCACCTTGTCGCGCAGCTCCGGGAAAGGCGGCTCCCAGTCGATGTCGAAGTGCTCCGCGTGCTCCGACCCCGCGCCGTTCTCGAGCACGTCGAGCCACCAGTCGTTGTCGGCGCCGAGCACGCCGACGTGGTTCGGCACGATGTCGAGCACCTGCCCGAGCCCGAGCTCGCGCAGCCGCGCGCAATAGCGGTCGAAGTCCTCCTCGCTGCCGATCTCCGGATTCACCGACTGGTGGTCGACGATGTCGTAGCCGTGGCGGCTGCCGGGGCGCGCTTTGAGGAACGGCGCCGCATAGACGTGGCTGATGCCGAGCTGCGCGAGATACGGCAACACCGCTTCGGCGGCAGCGAAACCGAAGTCGCCGTGGAACTGCAGCCGGTAGGTCGCGCGCGGGATGTCCGCGGTCTCGGGGTGGAAGTCGGGCGGGCCGCCGCTGACGTGGCACAGCGGGCACGGACGTTCGGCGTTCATCGCGGCCGTCACCGCGCGCCACGCCGGATCGACTTCGAGGTCGGAGAGTCCGGTCGGGAGCTTGCGCCGCCAGTTCGGGTACTCGGCTTCGCTCGTGCCGGGCAGGTTCACCGACTCGGGCTGCCCGAGCACGTCTTCGAGCTGCACCGCCGCCAGCGCCGCGGGACTGCGCGCGATGAAGCGATGCACCGCGACCGCGAGCCGCAGGTCGGGATCGGTGACCGTCGCCGGATCGGTGCCGAGTCCGTCCGCGAGCAGCGACTCGCGGTCGAGCGCCGCGAGCAGTTCGCGGCGCTCGACGTCCCGCCGGCGGATTTGCCGCTCGCGCAGTTCGGGGTCGCGGTACATGCCGTGTTCGTCGCGCATTCGCAAGTCGTGACCGGACCAGTAGCCGCGCAGCGTCGGCAGGTCGTGCGTGCCGACGGTCGCAAGCGCCGCCGGCGGCCATTCGGCCGGTGCGCGGAAGCGCACGTCGTCCCAGTGCTGTTCGAAATACAGCGGCCGATACGACAGCAGCCCGTGGCGCGCCATCGCCGCGCGAACTTCCGGCGGCACGATGCCCAGGTCCTCGCCGATCACCGCGCAGCGCAGGCGGCGGCTTTCGAGGCAGACGAGGCCGAGCAGCTCTTCGAACGGATACGCGACATAGGTGCCGACGAGCGGCTCGCCGTCGGGCGGCAGCCAGAACAGGCGCATCAGGCTCATCACGTGGTCGATGCGCAGCGCACCCGCGTGGCGCATGTTTGCGCGCAGCACCGCGAGGAAGGACGCGTAGCCCTCGGCCGCGAGGCGCTGCGGAATCGCCGGCGGAAAGCCCCAGTCCTGCCCGTTCGGATTCAGCTCGTCGGGCGGCGCGCCGGCGTGGATGTCGAGCGCATGCAGGCTCGTCCTCGCCCACGTCTCCGAGCCGCCCTCGTTCACGCCGACCGCGAGATCGCGGTAAAGCCCGACCGCCATCCCCCGCGCATGGGCGCGCGCCGCGACCCGGCGCAACTGCGCCTCGGCCTGCCACTGCAGGTATTCGAAGAACTCGACCCGTTCCTCGTTCGCGAGCGCGAAGGCTTCGACCGCCGCACCGTCGATGTCGCGGTACGCCTCGGGCCACACCGTCCAGCCCCAGATGCTGCGATCGGCGTTGTGGAAGTGCTCCTGCAGCGCGTCGAACAGCGCATGGGCGCGCAGGCTGCGGCCGCCTTCGCGCTGGAAGTCGCGGAAGAGGCCCGCGCGCTGCGTGTTGCGTTCGAGGTGGAAGTCGCGGAAGTGGCAATACAGCAGCTCGAGCGCCGCGAACTTCGCGGCGGCGACGCCCGCGTAATCGACGAGCGGCGCGGCGCGCAGCGCTTCGAGCCGCCGCTGGAAGTCCTCGTCGGCAACCTGCTGGCGCGCGGCGGCGCATTCGCCGAAATCGCGCGTCGTCTCGACCTCGATGTACAGCACGTTCAGCCATTCCCGGCTCGACGGGCTGTACGGGCTCGCGCGCTCCGGGTCGTGCGGAAACAGCGCGTGCAGCGGATTCACACCGACGAAGTGCGCGCCTGCGTCGGCCGCGAAATCGACGAGACGCAACAGGTCGCCGAAATCGCCCATGCCCCAGTTGCGCGACGAGCGCAGCGCGTACACCTGCACCGCCGGCCCCCACAGGCGGTCGCGGCTGCAGCCGGCGCCGCCCGGTGGCAGCGCGAAGCACTTGCGCGGACAGACGGCGAGGCTCGCCTCGGCGAACGCGCGCTGCGGCTGCCCCGGCTCGTAGAGGACGAGCCGGTGGATGCCGATCGGCACATCGACGCAGAGGTCGAGCACCGAGCGGACCGGCGCGTCCTTCGGGGCGCACCGGCGATCCGCGCCGCCGCCCGCGGTCTGTGCGCCTTCGGGGCCTGCGGATTGCTCCTCCTGCCTCGCACCGGTGCCGCGCAGCGGACGCGGCAGCACGACGCCGGTGCGCAGCCCGCCGTCCTCGAGCACGATGCGCCACGGCAGCACGCGGGCGGCGAGCCGCGGCGGCAGCATCACGCGCACGGCCAGCGGCTCGGCATCGAAGTCGGCGACGACGAGCGACGGCATCACGCGCTCGTTCTCGTCGGCGCGCAGCCGCGCGAGGGAGGTGGCGGCCGCGTCGTCGTCCGCGACGTCGCAGCCGAGCGCCGCCAGGATCGCGCGCTTGCAGTCGTCGGGCACGACCGTCCGCGAGCCCCAGGCATCGTGGTAGTCGAGCCCGACGCCGAGGTGCGCGCACAGCGCGTCGAGTGCGTTGGTGTTCACCGGATCGCCCTCCGCTCGCAGCGGGTCGAAGCGGTCGAGGACCGCGAGCACGGGATCATTCGCCGGGCTGATCTCATCCGCGCACCTCCGGGGGAAGCACGTAGGCGCGGACCGACCAAGGCCCGAGGCAACCGCTACCGCCCTCGCCGCTACCGCCCTCGCCGCTACCGCCCTCGCCGCTACCGCCCTCGCCGCAGCTACCGCCTTCGCCACTGCTATCGCCGTCGCCGTCGCCGACGCTCGCGAACGGCGGGACGCCCACCGCGGGGAACGGCAGCGACGCCTCGTCGGCGAGGTTTGCGCGCAGCATCAGCGCCTCGCCGCCGACCGTCGGCCAGCGCACTTCGAACGCGCCGTCGCCGACGAGCGTGCGCGCGGCGCGGCCCGACACCAGCAGCGCGACGCGCGGCACGACTTCGGCGCGGCGCAGCGCGAGCAGCTCGCGGTAGAAGCGCAGCCATCCGCGCTGCCGCTCGCCACGCCGCGCGTCCCAGTCGAGCTTGCTGTCGGCGAAAGTCGCCACCGCGCACGGGTCCGGGATGTCATCGACGCTGTCACCGCCACCGCTGAAGCGCTCGAACGCCGAAAACTCGCGCTTGCGCCCATCGCGAACCGCGCTCGCGAGCGGTTCGCCGTAGTCGCAGAAATACAGGAAGGGCGTCCCGGCGGCGGCTTCCTCGCCCATGAACAGCAGCGGCGTCGCCGGCGCGAGCAGCTGGATCGCGACGAGTGCGCGCAGCTTGTGCGCGTCGGCCAGCGTCACGAGCCGTTCGCCGAACGCGCGGTTGCCGATCTGGTCGTGGTTCTGCAGGAAGTTCACGAACGCGGTCGGCGGCAGCCCCGCGCTGGGCTCGCCGCGCGGCGCGTCGTGGAACTTCGAATATTCGCCCTGGTACGCGAACCCTTCGGCGAGGCAGCGCACGAGGTGATGCGCCGGCCGGTCCGCGTAGTCGGCGTAATAGCCGTCCCGCTCGCCGGTCAGCAGCACGTGCGCGGCGTGGTGGAAATCGTCGTTCCACTGCGCGTCGTAGCGCCCCGGCGTGCCCGGCACCGCGAGGCGGCACGCGCGGTTGTCGAGATTCTCGAGGACGAGGTGCACGTGGCGCTTGCCGGCACGCGCGCGCACCCACATCGAGATCTCCTCGAGGATGTGGCGCGGCGACCCGTCGAAGATCGTCTGCACCGCATCGAGCCGCAGGCCGTCAAAGCGATATTCGTCGAGCCAGTACAGCGCGTTGTGGATGTAGAAGTCACGCACCGTCGCGCTCGCCGAGCCCTCGAAGTCGATCGCACCGCCCCACGGCGTCGCGTGCGCGGCGGTGAAGAACTGCGGCGTATAGACGTGCAGGTAGTTCCCGTCCGGGCCGAAGTGGTTATAGACGACGTCGAGCATCACCATCATCCCGAGGCGGTGCGCCGCCTGGATGAAATGCTTGAGCTCGTCGGGCGTGCCGTAGGCCGCATCGGGCGCGTAGAGCAGCACGCCGTCGTAGCCCCAGCCGCGCCCGCCTGGAAAATCCGCGAGCGGCATCAGCTCGATCGCGGTGATGCCGAGTTCGGCCAGTTCCGGCAGCCGGCGCTCGGCGGCGTCGTAGCGGCCTTCCCGCGTGAAGGTGCCGACGTGCAGCTCGTAGATGACGGCCTCTTCCCACGGTCGGCCGCGCCAGCCGGCGTCCCATTCGAAGGTCGTCGGATCGACGAGCAGGCTCGGGCCGTGCACGTCGTGCGGATTGAAGCGCGACGCCGGATCGGGGACTTCGAGCTGGCCGTCGAGCCGGAACGCGTACAGGTCGCCCGGCTTCGCGTCGCGGATTTCGCAGCGGTGCCAGCCCTCGGACTTCGCACACGGGTGGTAGTGCTTAACGCCGTCGGCGCCGATCAGGCACACCTCCACACGCTTCTCGACCGGCGCCCACAGGCGGAAGCGGTAGCCTTCGTCCGGGTCGTACTCGCTCACTCGCTGCGGGCCGAACGGCATGCGGTGGAGATGGCGGTGGCAAGGGCTGGCGTCGCCGTGGCGCACGCCGGGCGCCCGCGCGAGAACGCCCTGAGGGCCGGGGGTTTCGCGAAACGGACTGTTCATGGCTTGAGCTGCCCCTTGCCGACGACGGCGACGCCGTTTTCGCTGACGTGGAAACCCCGGCCGCGGTCTTCGTCGAGGTCGTAGCCGATGCGCATCCCCGGCGGGACGTGGTTGTACTGGTCGATGATGGCGCGGCGGATCTGCGCGCCCGGGCCGATGACACTGCGGTCCATGATGATCGACTGGCTCACCTCGGCGCCCTCCTCGACGACGACGTCGCGGCGCAGCAGGCAGCGCTCGATCACCGCGCGCCGGATCACGACGCCGGCGCCGAGCGACGCGGTCCGGATGTGCCCGTCATGCACCTGAGCTGCCTCCGTGTGGTCGGGTGCCGCGAAAATCGGCCACTGCCCGTTCAGCATGCAGAACTTCGGCCGCTCGCCGAGCGTGTCGAAGTTCGCCTCGTAGTACGCGTCGATCGTGCCGACGTCGCGCCAGTACGCCTCCTCCTCGAACTCGCGCATGCCCTTCACGCGGTTTGTCGCGAAGTCGTACGCCATCACGCGGTTCGTCTCCGCCATCGCCGGCAGCAGGTCCTTGCCGAAGTCGTGCCCCTCCTTCTTGTGCGCGCGCCGAAGCGCATCGACGAGCAGGTCGGCACTGAAAATATAGTTGCCCATCGACGCGAGCGCATGGCCGGGACGTCCCGGCATCGGATCGGCCGTCTCCGGCTTTTCGCGGAAGTCGCGGATACGGCCCGCCGAATCGGTGCGGATGATGCCGAACGAGCGCGTCTGGTCGAGCGGCACCGGCAGCGCGGCGACGGTCGCGTCGGCGCGCGTGTCGAGGTGGAATTGCACCATCTGCCGGATATCCATCCGGTAGACGTGGTCGGCGCCGAACACGACGACGAGATCGGGCTTCACGAGATCGATCAGGTGCAGGTTCTGGTACACCGAGTCCGCGGTTCCCTGGAACCATTCCGGGCCATGCTGCATCTGCGGCGGTACGACGGTGATGAAGTGGTGCGGGATCAGCGGGCTCATCACCCATGTGCGCCGGATATGCTCGATCAGCGACTGCGACTTGTACTGCACGAGCAGGTAGATCGAGAAGATCTCGGAATTCACGAGGTTCGACAGCACGAAGTCGACAATCCGGTGCCGGCCGTTGAACGGCACCGACGGCTTCGATCGCTCCGCCGTCAACGGGTGCAGTCGGCTGCCTTCGCCGCCCGCCATGACGAATGCGAGTACGGATTTGCCGGCAATCATGTTTCACCTCCAGGTTGCATGTCCGGCGGCACCGGCCGCGCGGAGCGCGAAGTTGCGGCGGATGCGCGGCTTGCGCGTCGCCGTCGAGTCGCTTGAAAACGGTCCGTCGCCGCCCCGGGCGCCGGGCACCGCAGTCCTCGGCCGGCGGCCGCGGCTGCGCAACATCCGGCACAGCGCCTGCTCGCTGCGCGACAGGCCGCCGTCGTCGTCGTCCGCCGGCGCGAAGTCGTCGAGCACCCGCCCCTCCAGGTAGCGGTCGAAAATCACCGGGCAGATGTAGCTGCCCCGCGTCACCGCGGCGGTGTTGCCGAGCTCGGCCGCGACCGCTTTCACGCACTGCACGAGCACCCGCCCCGCGGCGCGCTCGCCGTCGACCGGCCCGACGCCGGCGAGATATTCGGCGGCCTTCAGCGTGCCGCCCCAGGTGCGGAAATCCTTCGCGGTGAAAGAGCCGATCGCTTCGCGGATGTAGGCGTTCAGGTCGACCGCCCGGACCGGGTGCGCGATGCCCGCGTCGTCCTCGTACTGGAACAGCGCCGGGCCGCGCAGCGCGAGCAGGCGCTCGAGGTTCGCGACGACTGCCCGGTCGCGCAGCGCCTTGTGCTGCGCGACGCCGTGCTTGCCGCGGTACGAGAACACGACCTGCGTGCCTTCGAGCCGCACGTGGCGCTTGCACAGCGTCGTCAGCCCGTAGCTGCGGTACTGGCGCACGTAGCTCGTGCTGCCGACGCGGAAATGGACGCGGTCGAGGAGCCGCGTCAGCACCGCGAGGACTTTGCGGCGCGGCAGCCCGGCGAGCCTCAGGTCGGCCGCGGTCGTCTCGCGCAGCGCCGGCAGCGCCTCGGCGAACTTCGCGAGCCGCCGCCACTTGCGCGTCGCGTTCGACTGCACGAAGTCCGGGTGGTAGCGGTACTGCAGCCGTCCGCGCGCATCGCGGCCGAACGCCTGCAACTCCTCGTCGGGGTCGGGACTGACGAACACGTCGGTCCACGCCGGAGGCACCGCGAGCGACGCGATGCGCGCGAGGCCGACGTGCTCGTCGTACGGCGTGCCGTCCGGCCACGCGTAGCGGAACCCGCCGCCCTCGACGGGGATGCGGCGCAGGCAGGACCCCTGCAACGCGTCAGTCCGGTTGTTCATCGCCTTCGGGCTCCGGATCCGACTCCTCCGCCGGCGCGTGCACGCCGTGCATCGCCAGACGTGCGACCAGACCGTCGAGAAACTCTGCCGCGTCCCGTCCAGGCGCCGCGGAGAAAAGCGCCAGCGACCGGCCGCCGACCGTGTAGTGCCGACCGGCCGCAAACATCGGGAACGCGTCGCCGGGCGGCAGCGCGGTGTCGACGAGCCGCGTCCACGGGCCGCAGCCGGAAACCCGCGGCAGCGTCCAGCGCACCGCCGCGTGCGATGCGTTGAGGACCAGCAGCACGAGGAGGTCGCTGCCCGGGTGCGGCACGACGATGTGCTGCGCGCGGCCGTCGGCTAGCATCCCGAAGCAGCGCAGCTCCGGATCGGTCCATTGCTCCGGCTGCAACTCGGGGCCGTCCGGCGTGAGCCACGCGACGTCGCGCGTCTCGTATTCCGCGTTCATCTCCCCGGTCGAGAAGCGCGCCGGACGCAGCACCGGCAGCGACTCGCGCAGTTCGACCAGATGGCGCACGAACGCCGTCAGGCGCTCGCCGTCGGCGTCGATCGCGGACCAGTCGACCCAGCCGATCTCGTTGTCCTGGCAGTACGCGTTGTTGTTGCCGTGCTGCGTGCGGCCGAACTCGTCGCCGGCGAGGAGCATCGGCGTGCCGTGCGCGAGCAGCAGCGTGGCGAGCAGGTTGCGCTTCTGCAGCTCGCGCAGCGCGACGATCTCGGGGTCGTCGGTCGGCCCTTCGGCGCCGCAGTTCCATGAGCGGTTGTCGTCGTGGCCGTCACGGTTGGCCTCGCCGTTGGCCTCGTTGTGCTTGTCGTTGTACGAGACGAGGTCGTGCAGCGTGAAGCCGTCGTGCGCGGTGAGGAAGTTCACGCTCGCCGACGGCCGGCGGCCGCAGTAGTTGAAGTGGTCGGCCGACGCGGTAAGCCGCGTCGCGAGGTCCGACGCCTGGCCTTCGTCGCCTTTCCAGAACCCGCGCACCGTGTCGCGGAAGCGGTCGTTCCATTCCGACCAGCCGGGCGGAAACCCGCCGAGCCGGTAGCCGCCCGGCCCGCAGTCCCACGGCTCGGCGATCATCTTCGCGCGGCACAGCACCGGGTCCTGCCGGCACGCGTAGAAGAAGCCGGAGTTGTGATTGAAGCCGGCGGCTTCGCGGCCGAGGATCGTCGCGAGGTCGAAGCGGAAGCCGTCGACGCCCATCTGCAGCACCCAGTAGCGCAGGCTGTCCATCACGAGCTGCAGCACGCGCGGATGCGTCAGGTCGAAAGTGTTGCCGGTACCGGTGTCGTTGATGTAGTAGCGCCTGTCGTCGCGGTTCAGCCGGTAGTACGACTTGTTGTCGATGCCCTTGAACGAAAGCGTCGGACCGCACTCGTTGCCTTCGGCGGTGTGGTTGTAGACGACGTCGAGGATCACTTCGAGGCCCGCGTCGTGCAGCCGCGCGACCATGTCGCGGAACTCGGCGCGGCCGCCGTCGGCGAAATAGCGCGGGTCGGCGGCGAAGAACGCGATCGAGTTGTAGCCCCAGTAGTTGCGCATCCCCTTGTCGGTGAGATGCGTGTCGTCGACGAAAACATGCGTCGGCAGCAACTCGACCGACGTGACGCCGAGCGAGCGGAGGTGCTCGATGACCGCTCGCTCGGCGAGGCCGGCGAAGGTGCCGCGCAGCCGCGGCGGCACGGCCGGATGCAGCCGCGTCAGACCGCGGACATGGGCTTCGTAGACGATCGTGCGATCCCAGGGGATCCGCGGCCCGCGCGGCAGCGGCAGGCCCGGCAGCGGCTCGACGACGCGCGCCTTGAACACGAATGGCGCGCTGTCACGCTTGTCGAAGCCCTGGCCCGGCTTCTTGCCGCGCAGTTCGTAGCCGAAGATCGGTGCGCCCCACTTCAGCTTGCCGACGAGCTCGCGCGCGTACGGGTCGAGCAGCAGCTTGTTCGGGTTGAAGCGGTAGCCGGCTTCGGGCTCGTACGGTCCACGGACCCGGTAGCCGTAGACGATGCCCGGCTTCGCGCCGGGAAGAAAGCCGTGCCAGACTTCGTCGGTGAATTCGGGCAGTTCGAGTCGCGCGATCTCGTTGCGCCCGGCCTCGTCGAACAGGCACAGCTCGACGCGGCTCGCGTGCGCCGAGAACAGCGCGAAATTGATCCCGCCGTCCATGCAGGTCGCGCCGAGCGGATACGCCAGCCCTTCTTCGAGCGGCTTGATCAGCGCCGAGAGGCCCGGTGCTCCCGAGATCATCCGGCCGCCCCCTCATCGCCGTGATCGCGGCGACCCTCTCCGCGACGTCTCCCGCGGTCCTCGGCGCCGGACATTTCGCCGGCGGCCGGCGGCACGCCGGGAATCGCGCTGCCCGCGTCGGCCGCGGTCGGCGACTCCGGCCCGGGCAAGGTGCGCTTCGCGGCGTCGGCCGCTTCGGCGCTCTCCGCATCGGCACCCTCGTCGGTGCCGTAGCCGCAGGTGCCGCCGACGCGCGACGCGGCCACGACGTCATTGACAAAGCACAGCTTGTCGAGCACCGCCGGCGCGATCACGAACGGATAGATGTCGCCCTCGCCGAAGCTGCGCCCCATGCTGTCGAGGAACTGCGACAGCGGCAGCCACTGCTCGATCAGCACTTCGCGGAACGGCAGGTCGGTGCCGGCCAAGCCCGGCAAGTCGGCCGGGCCGCCGTCGTCCTGGTCCGAATGCAGCGCGAAGCCCCAGTGCGCGGCGGTGTCGAGCGCGTCGATCACGTGCAGGTAATGCGCCCACGTCTCGGCCCAGTCTTCGAGCGGATGCATCGCCGCGTACGCGCTGATGCGCCGCTCCGCCCAGTCGGGCGGCGGGCCGTCGCGCTCGAACGCGGCCGCGGCCTCGGCGTAGTCGCGCCGCTCGTCGCCGAATCTCGCGCGGAACGGGTCGAGCCGCGGGCTGCCGGCGATGAGCCGGTCCCAGTAGAAGTGACCGACCGCGTGCCGCAAGTGGCCGAGCACGGTGCGGTACGGCTCGTGCCGGTGCACGAGGCGCCGCGCCGGGCGCGCGTCGTCGGCCTCGGCGAGGTTCAGCGTGACGACGCCGGATCCGCGGTCGGGCGCGACATGCGGGTGCCATGCGTCGCCCTCGACGAAGCGGAAGCCGAGGCCGCCGTCGCCGCCGCGCTGCGGCACCGGCAGGCCGAGCTGGTACAGCGAATAGAAGAGGCGGCGCTTCGCGCCTTCGAGCCGGCGCCAGCGCTCGCGGTTCGCCGCCGAACGCAGCGCCGGCGTGATCTCGGTGTGGCGGCAGGAACAGCACAGCTGGCCGGCTGCGCCCTCGACCATCCAGTTGCACACGCGCTCTACCGCGTAGTTGCGGCACGGCCGCCATGCGTGCGCGTCACCGTGCGGCCCGCCGAGCCGGCGCCAGCGGCCGTCCGTCTCGACCACGAACGCGCCGACGTCCATCTCGTCGGGCACGAAGCCGAGCGCGCTGCCGCAGTTGCCGCAGACGGTGTTCTCGAAGAACGCCAGATAGCCGCAGTGCCCGCAGTAGAAAGTCTTCATGGCGTGATCGACTCCGTGCGGACGACCGCCCCGCGCGTCTCGGATTTCGCGCGCGTCCAATTCTGGAACGGGTTCTGGATGAAGTATTCGAGCGGCACGATGAGCCGCCGGTCGTCCCAGATCCGCACGATGACGTAGGTCTCGGTGATCTCCTCGACGCGGCCCCATTCGTTCTCGACGATCAGCACGTCGTCGATGCGGATCAGCTGCGTCAGCGCGATCTGCAGGCCGGCGATGAGGTTGCCGACCACCGGCCGCGCCGCGAAACCAACGACGATGCCCGCGAGGCCGGCCGACGCGAGCAGGCTCGCGCCGATCTGGCGCACGTTCGGGTGCCGCCGGCTCGATCGCTGCCGGCGCGACCGGAAAGTCGATGTCATCCGGTCCTCATGGATGTGGCTCGTCTGCCGCCCTCACTTGGCACCCTGCCCGAGTTGCTGCGCAGCCTGCAGATGGCTGCGCAGCGTCACGAGCGTCTGCTCGGCGAACGCGCGGATGTCGGGGTCCTGCCCTTCCTTCGCCTCGCGCTCGAACAGCGCGATCGTCTTCTCGTGCGCGGACACGCCGAAGCGCTCGATGAACGCATGGTCGAATTCGGCGCCGGAGAGCTTCGCGAGGTCGTCGAGCTGCGTGCGCGCGTCTCCCTCGATCGTCTCCGCTGCGGTGATGCCCTTCGTGCTCGCGAGCTGCGCGAGCTTCATGTTTGTCGCGGAGTGGTCCTTCTGCAGTTGATCGCCGTACGCCTTCACCTGCGGATCGCCGGCCTTTTCGGCCGCCATCTTTCCGGCCTCGGCTTCGACGACGCCACTCGTCATCGCTTCGGCGACGAAGGAGCGGTCGGATCCCGCGACCGGCCCGGCCGTCGCGTCCATTGGCGGCGGCGTGGGGATCGTGCCGCCCGGCGCGGCGGTCCCGCCCGGGGGCGGAACGGATTCGGGAACCGCCGGCGACGGCAGCGTCGGGGTCTCGGTCGGCTGCGGAGGGGGCGTTTCTTCGTCGCGGCCGCAGCCGGCAATGCCGATGGCGATTGCGAGGGTCGCAGTCAGGACGGGAATGGGGCTTGTTCGCATGGGTGCTCCTTTTTCCAATTCGCGCCGCTCGGGGTCCGCTTGCACCCCGGAGACAAAGGATCGCCGCGGCTCCCCGCCTGCGCGGGTCCGACCTGCCGTTCGGGGGAAGCGCAACGCTTGCCGGAGCAGCAAACGCGGCAGGTTTTCGCGGCTTCGCCAGCCGGCCGTTCCGGCTTCCCGACACGGCACAGCAGGGCATCGACAAGCAGTCGACGTGCCCGCGCGGTGTGGAACGCTTCGGCGCCCGTCGCGCGGTTCCGCGCCGCCCCTCCGGTGTCCGTGCTTCGTCTTTCCCGTTTCGCGACCGAACCCCGCACGTTCGTCGCAATTTCGGCGAACGTTCGCAGCCGCCCACAGGCCTCGTTGCGCGCGCAATTCTTACTGACGCCCTGTAAAACGTTCCGGCAAAACCATCGCCGTCCGGACGTCAAAGCCTTTGGTCTACCGGCGACCGCGTGCTGGCACGGCTCTTGCGCAACGCCTCGACGGTACAGCAACCGATCGCGACGCCGGCCTCGGCCCGCTCCGCCCCTGCCGGTTTCGTGCCAAAGGAGATCTGATGACTGTCGGAATGGAGCTCAGGCTGCGCCAGCATCTGGCGATCACGCCGCAAATCCAGCAAGCGCTGCGCCTGCTGCAACTGTCCTCGCTGGAGTTCGCGCAGGAAGTCGAAGAGGCGGTATCGAAGAATCCCTTCCTCGAGGAAGACGGCGACGCCGCGCCGGCGCGCGCGGGGGCTCCGGAGTCGGAATCGGCCGCCGCGGAAATGCCCGAGCCGCCGCCCGGCGGCAACGACGAGCCCGGGCCGAGCCACATCTACGAGGACATCCGCGGCAGCGCGCCGCGCGACGGCGAGAGCGACTGGACCGAATGGACCGAAGCGCCGGTCAGCCTGCGCGAGAACCTGCGCGCGCAGTTGCGGCTGTCGCCGATGAGCGATCGCGACCGCACGCTCGCGCACATGATCGTCGATGAACTCACCGACGCCGGCTACCTCGAGACGCCGCTGTCCGAACTCGCGGCGCTGATCCTGCCCGAGGAAGGCGTCGAGGAACGCGAATTGAGCGCGGCGCTGAAGCTCGTGCAGCAGCTCGACCCGCCCGGCATCGGTGCGCGGAGCCTCCAGGAGTGCCTGATGCTGCAACTCGCGGTGCTGCCCGACGACACTGCCGGGCGCAGCGTCGCGCTCGCGATCGTCTCCGAGCATCTCGACGTGCTCGCGCGGCGCGAGTTCACGCGCCTGCAGCAGCTCGTCGGCTGCGACGAGCGCGGCCTGCACACCGCGCGCGCGCTAATCCGTACGCTCGACCCGCGGCCCGGCCGCTGCTTCGCGCCCGACAACACGCGCTACGTCGTCCCCGACATCATCGTGTCGTCGTTCCGCGGCAAATGGATCGCGACGCTGAACCCGGCGGTGCAGCCGCAGGTCCGCCTGAACCGCGCGTACGCCGACATCGCCGCCGGCCGGCACGGCTGCGATGCGTCGTTCACACGCCTGCTGCAGGAAGCGCGCTGGCTGCTGCGCAACGTCGAGCAGCGCTTCTCGACGATCCAGCGCGTCGCCGACGCGATCGTCAGCCACCAGCGCGTGTTCTTCAATTACGGCGAAGTCGCGATGAAGCCGCTCGCGCTGAAGGACATCGCGCGCGAGCTCGGCCTGCACGAGTCGACCGTGTGCCGCGTGACGAACGGCAAGTACATGGCGACGCCGCGCGGACTTTTCGAATTCAAGTATTTCTTCTCGCGCCAGCTCGCGACCGACGACGGCGGCACGTGTTCCGCGATGGCGATCCGCGCGCTGCTGAAGGAGCTGATCGGCGCCGAAGACCCGAAGAACCCGCTTTCCGACGCCGAACTCGCGCGCCTGCTCGCGGACCAGGGGCTGCGGCTCGCGCGCCGCACCGTGACGAAGTACCGGACCCTCATGCGCGTGCCGAGCGTCGAGCTGCGCCGGGTCGCGACCCGCCCGCTCGCGCCGAGGGCAACCGTCGGGCACGCGTGACCAAGGAGAACTGCCATGTCCACGATCATCGTCGGCCACTTCGAGCACGTCGAGCAACGCGACAGCGCCGTCGCCGCGCTGGCGCGCCACGGCTTTTCGGGCGATGAAGTCAGCGCCTTTTACCTGAACCCGCCGGGCCAGCACGGCTTGCTCCGCTTCGGCGGGGACACGTCGAGCGACGAGGGCGCGAGCACCGCCGGCAAGGGCGCGACGGCTGCGGCGGTGGTCGGCGGCGCGGCGGGGCTCGCGATCGGCAGCGTCGCCGGACCGATCGGCGCGCTCGCGGGCGCCGGCGTCGGGGCCTATGTCGGGTCGCTCGCCGGCGCACTCGGCAAGACGCACGAGCCGCACCTCGAGGACGCGACGGCCGAACATCCGGTCGTGCCGCCCAGCGGACCGGCAATCGCCGTCTGCGTCGATCGCAGCGGGTCCGAGGCGGGCGCGGTAGACGTGCTGAAGGACCACAACGCGCGCCAGATCGAGCGCGAGCATGGCACCTGGGCGGACGGCGAATGCATCGACTGCGAGGCGCGCACGCCCGCCGACATCCTGTTCTCGCGCGCGCCGGAGACGATTCCACGGCCGCGCGTCGAACCGTAGCGCCGCCTCGCAGTCGTATCGCCGATACCGCCCGACACCGGGCGCGTGCGACCGGCAACGGAGAGGGTTGATGCACGTATCGGATGTGACGATGTTCTACGCTTCGCAGAGCGGCGGCATTCGCCGCTACCTGCAGGAAAAACGCCGCTGGCTCGAGGCGCGGCCGCCGTACCGTCATACCCTCGTGCTGCCGCGGCTCGCGGTCGAACGCGGCGAATCCGCGGTCGAGCTGCCGAGCGTGCCGCTGCCGTTCTCCCAGGGCTACCGGCTGCCGCTCGCGCGCCGCCCGGCCGTGCGTGCGCTCGCCGGCCTCGCGCCCGACATCATCGAGGCCGGCGACCCCTACCATCTGGCGTGGGCCGCGATCGACGCGGGCCAGGTGCTCGGCGTTCCGGTCATCGGCTTCTACCACTCCGACCTGCCGCGCGTCGTGCGCAAGCTCTGCGGCCCGCGCGGCGAGAGGCTCGCGGAATCCTACGTGCGCCGCCTGTATTCGCAGTTCGACCTCGTCCTCGCGCCGAGCCAGTGCATGGCAGACCGCCTGCGGCGACTCGGCGTCGCGCGCGTCGCGCGGCAGGCGCTCGGCGTCGATACGCGGACTTTCTGCCCCGAGCGCCGCAGCCCGACGTGGCGGCTGAAACTCGGCGCGAAGCGCGAGGACCGGCTGCTGGTGTTCGTCGGCCGTTTCGCGCCGGAGAAGAATCTCCCCGACCTCTACGACGCGATGGACCGCCTCGGCCCCGGCTACCTGCTGGTCCTCGTCGGCGCCGGCAAGACGCTGCAGCGTCGCAGCGACGTGCGTGTCGTGCCGTACATCTCCGACGCCGAGCGGCTCGCGAGCCTGATCGCGAGCTGCGACTGCTTCGTCCACGCCGGCGACCAGGAGACCTTCGGGCTCGCCGCGCTCGAAGCGATGGCCTGCGGCGTGCCGGTCGTCGCCGCGCGCGCGGGCGGGCTCGCGGAGCTCGTCGATGACGAGGTCGGCGCCGCGGTGTGCGCCGAGCCCGGCCGCGGTCTGGGCGCCGCGCTCGCCGAAGCCGTGACCGGACTCTTCGCCCGCAACCTCGCCCCGGTCCGCGCCGCCGCGCGGCGCCGCGCGCGGCAGTACGACTGGGAACGCGTGCTGCCCGAGATCGTCGCCCGCTATGCGGCGCTGCGCGGCGGCGCGATGCCCACGCGGCCGAGCGGACCCGCGGTGGCGATGCCGGCGCCGTCCGCGCAAACCCGCCGTTGAAGCCCGCCGCTTTCCCACCGCCGGCCGTCTGCGTCGCGATGCACGACGTCGCGCCGGAGACGTGGCCGCGCTGCGAGCGCCTGCTCGAAGCGATCGCGCGCGTCGCACCGGTGCCGGTGACGCTGCTCGTCGTGCCGAACCATCACCTTCGCAACCCCGGCGTGCCGGCCTGGTACCGCGACGCGCTCGCCGCCCGCGTCGCCGCCGGCGACGAGCTCGCGCTGCACGGCTACTTCCACGTCGACGAAGGTCCGCCGCCGGCGACGCTCGCGGACTGGTTCCGACGCCGGATCCTGACCGCGAGCGAAGGCGAGTTCTCCGCGCTGCCCGCTCCGATCGCGCGAAGACGGCTGTACGGCGGACGCCAGTGGTTCGAGCGCCAGGGCTGGCCGGTGCACGGCTTCGTCGCGCCGGCCTGGCTGATCGGGCGCGGCGCGTGGCACGCGCTGTCGAGCTCGCCGTTCGTCTACACGACGACGGCGACGCACTTCCACCTGCTGCATCCGTGGCAGGGCATCCCGGCGCCAGCGCTCGCGTGGAGCACGCGCAGCCGCCTGCGCCGCGCGCTGTCGCTCTCGTGGCACGGCCTGCGCCCCGTTCCCCACGACCCGCCGCTCGTCCGGCTCGCGCTCCACCCGGACGACGCCCTCCACGCGGACGTCGTCCGCCAGGCGCTGCATCTGCTGGAACTGCTGCTGCGCGACCGCAAGGCGATGACGAAGCTCGCGTTCGCGACCGCGCTGCGCCCGCCGCAGGTCCTGGCCCGACCGCGCGTCACGCACGCGGGTCCGCCGCCCTCCCCGCCGTCCGCCTCGGCGCGCTCCTCGCGCGCCCCCACGCGAACCTCGACGGTCCCGCCGCTCGCATCGCGCGCGCGGCACAGCGCCGGGGTCGTTCAGGGCACCGGCAGCGCGACGAGCGACAGGCCGGCGATGCCGCTCCCGATCACGACCCCGGCGAGCACGTCGCTCGGGTAATGCAGCCCGAGCACGACGCGCACGACGCCGGTCAGCACCGCGAACGGCACGAGCAGCAGCGCGAGCGGCGGGAAATATGCCGAGACGATGATCGCGAACGCGACGGCGTGCTGCGTGTGACCGGACGGAAAACTGAACTCGTCGAGCGGCCGCGCGCAGAGTTGCAATTCCTTCAGATGCACGTAAGGCCGCGCCCGGCCGGCCCGCCGCTTGGTCGCGAGATAGACGAGCAGGCCGCCGCCCGCCGCCGCCGCGAGATGCAGCGCGCAGCGCGCGCCGGCGCCGTCGTGCAGCAGCGCGAGCACGAGGATCAGCCCGACCCACAGCTCGCCGTCGCCGAGCCGGCTGATCGCGCGCGCCAGCAGCAGGCAGGGCCGATGCGCGAGCGCGCGATTGAGCGCGACGACGCACGCGCGGTCGTACGCGAGCAGCCGCTCGACGCAGTCAGCCCGCCGTAGCGACATCGGTGGTCGCGAGCGGACGGCTCACCTGCAGCGCGAGCCGCGCTTCGAACTGCGCGAGGATCAGCGGCCACGCGAGCCGTTCGGCTTGCGCGCGCGCCGCCCGCCCGAACGACTGGCGCAGCGCTTCGTTGCCCGCGAGCGCGCACGCGGCGTCGATGAACGCGCGAGCACCCGGCGGCGTCACGACGCTCGCGCTGACGCCGTCGACGAGATGCGCGCGCGCCGCGCCGGCGTCGAACGCGACGAGCGGCAGGCCGCTCGCCATCGCCTCGACGACGACGTTGCCGAAAGTGTCGCTGAGGCTCGGGAACAGGAAAAGATCGGCCGACGCGTAATGCGCGGCGAGCGCTTCCCCGCGCTGCACGCCGGCGAACACCTGCCCGTCGGCGTCGCGCGCGAGCGTGTCGCGCAGCGGCCCGTCGCCGACCCAGACGAGCTTCGCGGCCGGGAAGTCCACCCGCAGCGCGCGGAACGCTTCGAGCACGACGTCCGGGCTCTTCTCGGGTGCGAGCCGCCCGACATAGAGCACCGCGAGGTCGCGCTCGCCGACGCCCCAGCGCTCGCGCAAAGCCGCGCTGCGCCGCGCGGGCGAGAACAGCTCCGCGTCGACGCCGCGGCCGACGCATGCGAGATTGCGGTAGCCGAGCGCCGCCATCTCGGCCGCGAGCGCGGGCGTCGCGACGAAGGTCGTGTCGGTGCGGTTGTGAAAACGGCGCAGCGCGCCGTTGATGACATCGGCGAACACGCCGAGCCGGTAGAACCCGCTGTACTTCTGGAAATGCGTGCGGTAATCGCTCGTCACCGGCACGCCGAGGTGCCGCGCCGCGACGAGCGCCGACCACCCGAGTGGCCCTTCGGTGACGATATGGACGACGTCCGGCCGCGCGCGGCGCCACTGCCGCACGAGTCGCAGCGGCGCCGGAAGCCCGAACTGCAGGCCGGGATAGTGCGGCAGCGGCAGGCCGCGCGTCAGCAGCAGGTCGCGCCGATCGACTGCGCCCGTGCCGTCGTCGACGTCGCCGGCCTGCCGCGGACGCACCAGCGACACGCGGTGTCCGCGCTCGCACAGGAAGCGGACGGCGCGCTCGACGGTCAGCGACACGCCGTTCAGCTCCGGCGGATAGGTTTCGGTGATGACGGCGACCGACAGCGGCAATGTCATGAGGGCTCCTTCACCGCGCTCCCGGTCCACGCAACGCGCGCGAAACCGGCCCGGCAGCGACGCGACGGGGCAAGGCACGTGCCCGGATGGAATAGTGTCGCCAACAAGTTGAACTATCCGTCTTGGAGCAAATGAATGGTCCGCTGGCCTCCGTCCCCGTCTCCATCGTCGCAATCCTGCCGCCGCTACCTCCACCCTTTTTCCCGCCGCTCGCGGCGTTCGTCTCGCTTCGTCGCAAGGGGGCAGGAACGCCGTTCGCATGCAGCTCGGCGGGGGCTCCGAAAGGAAGAGGATGGCCCGGCACCGAGGCATGCCGCATCCGCGCTGCGGGCGCGGTACGAGCCCGGCCCTCCTCCGGCCTTTCGGTCGCCCTTGATTCTTGTCTCCGTGTATCTCCCCCTTTGCGCCGGCCCCTCGCCGGCGCTCTTTTTTGTGCGCGCCGGCGCGAGGCGCCGCTTGCGCCGGAAGAACTTACACCGGGGTGTTAAAACTTCATCCGGATCGGCAGCGCAGGCAAAGCCCGCGCGCGGTCGGGAGCGGCACAGGGCTTGCTGTTCTCCGGAGACCCCATCGTCGGCAAGGAGCCGCTCATGACCATCCAGCCACAGCCGCCACAACCCCCCGTCACGCCGGGTCTGTCCGACGTCCGCACGCTGCGCGAACGGGCGCGGCGCCACATCGAGGAAGGCGCGCTGACTGAAAACTATTCGGCCGACCGCGAGACGATCCTGCGGCTGCTCAACGAAGCGCTCGCGACCGAGATCGTCTGCACGCTGCGCTACAAGCGTCACTACTTCACCGCCAAAGGCCTCGCGTCCGCGGGCATCGCCGCCGAATTCCTCGAGCACGCGCACGAGGAAGAGGAACACGCGGACCTCTTCGCCGAACGCATCTCGCAGCTCGGCGGCGAGCCGGACTTTTCGCCGGACACGCTGACGACGCGCAGCCATGCCGAGTACATCCCCGGCGAATCGCTGATCGAGATGATTAAGGAAGACCTCGTCGCCGAGCGGATCGCGATCGAGAGCTACCGCGAGTCGATCCAGTACATCGGCACGTCGGACTCGACGACGCGGCGGCTGTTCGAGAGCGTGCTCGCCGTCGAGGAAGAACACGCGGACGAGCTGCTGAGCCTGATCCAGCAGATCGGGGACCGCGACCGGGGGGTCTGATGGGTTCGTCGCTGCAGCCGACCGTGACCGTCGACCTCGACGAAGGCCACAGCGAGGAATGGGTCGGTCGCCCGAGCCTGTTCGACCCGGAGCGCAACTGCTGCACGGTCGCGAACGCGGGCCACGTCGCGCTCCTCGTCGATGGCGAGGCGTATTTCCTCGCCTTCATGGAGGCCGCCCAGCGCGCGACGCGCTCGATCGTCGTGCTCGCGTGGGACTACAACAGCAACGCGCGGCTGTGTTTCGACGCGCGTCAGCCGAACGGGCCGCCGGAGCGCCTCGGCGACTTCCTGAACTGGCTCGTGAAGCGCCGCCGCGGGCTCGAGATCCACATCCTCGACTGGGACTACCCGCTCGTGTTCGGCGCCGACCGCGAGCTGCCGCACCGCTTCGGGCTCGGCTGGAAGCCGCACCACCGCGTGCATGTCGCGTACGACAACACGCATCCGGTCAGCGGATCGCACCACCAGAAGATCGTCGTCATCGACGAGGCGATGGCCTTCATCGGCGGCTTCGACCTGACCGAGCGGCGCTGGGACACGTGCGCGCATCGCCCCGACGACGAACGGCGGCTGTGCGGCGACGTCCGCTATCCCCCCTTCCACGACCTGATGATGGCCGTCGACGGCGAAGCCGCACAGGCACTCGCCGGCATCGCCCGCAGCCGATGGCTGGCCGCGACCGGGCACAAGCTGCCGCCGGTTCCCGCGCTCGCCGGCGACCCGTGGCCGCCGCACCTGCGCTCCGACCTCACCGACGTCGATGTCGCGTTCGCACGCACCTTGCCAGAGTCGACGACCGCCCCCGGCGTCCACGAAGTCGAAGCGCTGTACCTCGACATGATCGCGGCCGCGAAACACCGCATCTACGTCGAAAACCAGTATTTCACCGCATACGGCATCGGCGAGGCGCTCGCGCGGCGGCTGGCCGAAGCGGACGGCCCGGAGATCGTCGTCATCGTCCGGCTGTTCAGCCATGGCTGGCTCGAAGAGCACACGATGCACGTGCTGCGCACGCGCCTGATCCAGCGCCTGCGCGAGGCCGACCGCTACGGTCACTTTCACATCTATTACCCGCACATCGACGGGCTCGCCGACAACATCTGCATCGACCTGCATTCGAAGCTGATGATCGTCGACGACGAGATCCTGCGCATCGGCTCGGCGAACCTGTGCAACCGCTCGATGGGCTTCGACAGCGAGTGCGACGCCGCAATCGAGGCGCGCGGCAATTCGCGCATCGCGGCGGCGATGCGCCACTTCCGCAACCGCCTGCTCGCCGAGCACCTCGACGCCGAGCCGCAGCAGGTGGAAGCGGCGGTGCAGCGCGCCGGCACGCTGCACGGCGCGATCGACGAGTTCGCCGGCAAGTGCCGCACGCTGAAGCGGATCGAGCAGTTGCCCGACTGGCCACAGGCCGTCATCGAACTCGCGAGCGTCGGCGACCCCAGCGGGCCGGTGCTCGTCGACCAATTGATCGAGGACTTCAGCCCGGAACTCGAGCACCAGGAAACCGGCTACGTCGAGCGGAAGGCCGGCCGGATGGCGCTCGTCCGCCGGGTCGCGGTGAAAATCGGCCTGTTCTTCCTGATCGTCGGCGCGCTGACCGCGCTGTGGCGCTACACGCCGCTCGCCGAATGGGTCGACGGCGAGGTCGTCACCGCGTGGGCGCGCGAATTCGCGAACCGCTGGTGGGCGCCGCTCGTGATCCTGCTCGCCTACACGCCGGCCTGCATCGTGATGTTTCCGCGCCCGCTGATCACGCTCGCGGCCGTCGTCGCGTTCGGCCCGTATCTCGGCTTCGCGTACGGGATGTCGGGCATCCTGCTCGCGGCCTTCCTGTCATACGTCGCCGGCTTGCGGCTGCCGCGACACCGCGTGCACAGCCTTGCCGGGCACAGCCTGCACCGGGTGCTCGAAACCTTGCGACGGCGGGGGCTGATCGCCATCACCGCGCTGCGGCTCGTGCCGCTCGCGCCGTTCGCGGTCGAAGGCCTGGTCGCCGCGGCGATCGGCATCCGGCTGTGGCATTTCATGCTCGGCACCTTCCTCGGCATGCTGCCCGGCACGCTCGCGACGACGATCTTCGGCGACCAGCTCGAAGCGGCGCTGCACGACCCGGCGCAGATCGACTACAAGCTGCTCGCCGCGGCGGTCCTGTCGGTCACCCTGCTGACGCTCGCGGTGCGGCGCTGGCTCGTCAATCAGCAAAGACAATACGTTCCCCATGGCCACACAGACCACCGGGCTGGCTAGCTGGCGCAACCTCGACCACGTGCTCGGCGCCGATTGCCTGCGGATCGCGTCGTACAACATCCATCGTTGCGTCGGCAACGATCGGCGCATGGACGCCTCGCGGGTCGCGCGCGTGATCGCCGAACTGAACTGCGACACCATCGGACTGCAGGAAGTCGACAACCGGCCCGAAGGCGGGCACGACTCGATGCAGCTCGACTTCATCGCCGCGGTGACCGGGATGACGCCGATCGCCGGCCACACGATCGTCCGCCACGAAGGCCATTACGGCAACGCGCTGCTCACGCGCCGGCCGGTCCTGTCGATGCGGCAGCACGACCTCAGCTATCGCCGCCGCGAGCCGCGCGGCGCGCTCGAGGTCGCGCTCGATGTCGAAGGCGAGACCGTGCGCGTGATCGTGATGCACCTCGGCCTGATGCCGGCCGAACGCCGCTACCAGGTGCAGAAGATGCTCACGCTGCTGCACGACCTCCCGGTCGAAGAGACCGTCGTCGTCCTCGGCGACATCAACGAATGGCTGCCGCTCGGCCGGCCGCTGCGCTGGCTGCACGGCATCTTCGGGCACGTGCCGGCGGAGCGCTCGTTCCCGGCGTGGCTGCCGATGTTCGCGCTGGACCGCGTCTGGGTGCGGCCGCGGCACAACCTGCTCGCGTTCGAAACCCACCGCACGGCCGACTCGCGCATCGCCTCCGACCACCTTCCGGTCAAGGCGATCATCGCCGCCGGACCGCACCCGACGCCGCACCAGCGCGCCGTCCACGACGCGATCGCGCACCCCGCCGCGAAACGCCGCGCCGCCGAACAACCTGCCGAGATCTGAGGCCCCATCATGCCGAGACGCCAGCAAGACAATCTGCCCGGAACGCTGAAGCGCTCGCCGCCGAAGGCGCAGCGGACCTACGCGAAAGTGCTCGAAAGCGCCGAAAAGGAATACGGCCCCGGCGAGCGCGCGAGCCGCACCGCGATCGCCGCGCTGAAGCACAGCTTCGAGAAGGTCGGCGACCACTGGGAAGCGAAAGCCCGCCCCGGCCCGTCGGACCCCCGCGCCCGGCAATCGACCGCCGACAAGCGCGGCGGCAAGGGCGAGACTTTCGGCGGCGTCGACATCCTCGGCCACACGCGGCAGGAGCTCTACGAGCGCGCGAAGGAACTCGACATCCGCGGCCGTTCGAGCATGAGCAAGGAAGAACTCGCGCGCGCGATCAGCAAGAAGCAGGACTGAGCCCGGCCGCGCGGGCGGCCTTCGCCTGCGGCTCACGCCGACCTACGCGCGCGCCGGGGGAGAACGCGTACTTTTTTCGGCGGCTTGCAAATCTTGCTCCCCATCCTGCGCGGACCGAAACATCAAGCCCGCGCAAACCTTTGCCCGATCCCGCGCCCCTCGCGGGATGCGGGGAAACACGTCCCTTCCGGCGGCGCGCTGGCCCCGATGTTGCTTCGCAGCAGAACCCCCACGCGGGGTTCCGAGGGTGCAAAAAGAGGCCTGCGACGATCCCGGAAACGACCGGGAAGCGGTCTTTTTTGCTTTTCAAATCTTCGTGACAGGAGTGGAACGATGGCACAAGGACGACAACCGAGCGAACGCAACGCTGAACAGGACACGCGCGGCATGGAACGGGCGGACGAGGTCCGCAGCCGGGCGCAGGGCCAATTCCAGGAACGCCCCGAGCAAGGGCCCCAGGCCGAGCCGCGCGCGCAGGGCAATCAGGCCGCTCAGCCAAACCAGGGTAACCAGCGCCAGCGCGCTTCCAGCCAGGGCCGGCCGACGCTGGGCGTCAACTTGACGGCGACGACGATGCGCAGTCTCAGCCAGCTGTACGACATGCAGGCGGCCGCCGCCCGGGTCGTCATGCGAGCGCAGGCGCGTGCCTACTCGGCATGGGGGTTGCCGGATTATTCGCAGCTGTTCGAAACCGCGGACGACCGCACGATGCGGATGTTCTCGACCGCCACCGAGACCGTGCTGCAGTCGATCGACCATGCGAGCCGGACCAACGGCGAGATCCAGCAACACCTCGGCCGCCTCTGGGAGCAGCAGTCGATGGACATCACCGACACTTGGCGCCAGGGGCTCGAAGAGCTGCAGGCGCAAGGGTCGGAGAGCCTCAACGAGCTCAAGGAGCTGGTGCGCCAGCAGGCCGACGAAATGGCGATGGCGACCGAGTCGCTGACCGACGTCACGCGCGAAACCTTGCGCGAAGGCGGCGAGCAGTTCCGCGCGACGGTGCGCCAGGGCTTCGAGCGCAGCCGCGACGTCGTCGGCCGCCAGACCGAAGCCGCGCGCCGCGAGGCGGAGCGCGTCGGCGAGGCGACGCGGCAGGCCGGCGAAGAGATGCGCGGCGCGGTGGCGGAAGGCGCCGACCGCACGCGTCCGAACCGGGCGGCGTGAGTTTCCGCGGAGGACCGGAGGTCCGCGGATGAGGCGGACCCGCGGCGGGACGCGACGAAAAGCCCGATCGCAGCCGGGAAAAGGAACAAGGCCCGGCTGCGATCGGGTCGACAAGGAGCAACGGTAAAGGGCCGGGCGTGGCGGACATCGCTGCGCCCGACCCGACTTACGGGGCCGCAGTTTGGGAGTGCCCGACACGCAAAATTGCGTAGGTCGGCGTCAGCAGAGCGAAGGCCGACGCTGAGGCTGAGGCTGAGGCTGCGCAAAGCTTAAGATGTCGAACATTCGCCTCAGCTCGCAGGGCGGCGCAGGCGTCGGGCTTCGAATACCGTGGAAGGGACGACGACGCTCGAGCGTCGTTTTTTTTGTGCAGTCGTCGTCGGCGCGCCGAACCCGACCGACGCGAGCGCCCACCACAGCGACAGCGACGTGAACGGGCCGGACCACACCGACGGGGAAGCGAGGAAGGAGACTTCGCGCGCGTCGCGAGCGAGCCACGAGTCGCCTGCGCGGAAGATCACGGTCACTTCCTCGTTCGGCACGCCGGCTGCCGCGAGCCTCTCCATCGCGCGCTGCACCTCCTCGGCACGGCTGACGAGACAGTAAACAGAACAGGGCATGACAGTCCTCGCGGCTCGCGCCCGGCGCAACCGGGCTCCGGTGTCGACTTCCCGCCTCCCGCTTTCCGGCCGATCCACCCTTCGGCGATCGCCGTTTCGAGTTGCGGCGACATTTCCACCGGGACTATAAGCAGGAATCGATCCACCCGTTTTTTCATGTTGCGGGCAAGCGACAGAAATGACCGTCGACGATCGGGAACTCCAACGGTGGCGCGGCTTTTCGCCAGAGCCCAGGCACCGTCCGGCAGAATTCTGGCCGCCGCGCACCTCCGCTCCATGTGTCGTATTTCCGTCACATCGACCAGCAGATTGAAAAATTTTCCCGCGCCCCGAGGCAGGAATGGCGTTTGCCCCGTCAGCGCAACGCAGTGCCACGACGGGGAAAAAGCGGTGACGATGACTGTCGGAGACTTCCTGCTCGATCGACTCGCCGGCTGGGGCGTACGCCGCATCTACGGCTACCCGGGCGACGGCATCAACGGGATCATGGGCGCATTCGGCCGCTTGAACGGACGCATCGACTTCGTCCAGGCGCGGCACGAGGAACTCGCGGCTTTCATGGCCTGTGCGCACGCGAAATTTACCGGCGAAGTCGGCGTCTGCCTCGCAACCTCGGGTCCCGGCGCGATTCACCTGCTCAACGGGCTGTACGACGCGAAGCTCGACCATCAGCCCGTCGTCGCGATCGTCGGCCAGCAGGCGCGCGCGGCACTGGGCGGCGATTACCAGCAGGAAGTCGACCTGTTGTCGCTGTTCAAGGACGTCGCGCACGAGTTCGTCCATATGGCGACGACGCCCGAACAGGTGCGCCACCTCGTCGACCGGGCGATGCGGATCGCGCGCGACCGGCGCACCGTCACCTGCATCATCTTTCCCAACGACATCCAGGACATGCCGGCGGCGGAACCGCCGCGCGAGCACGGCACCGTGCATACCAGCATCGGCTACCCGTCGCTGCGCAGCGTGCCGCCGGCGGACGAACTCGGCCGCGCGGCGCAGATACTGAACCGTGGCGAGCGCGTCGCGATGCTGGTGGGCGCAGGCGCGCTGCACGCGACCGACGAAGTCATCGAAGTGGCCGAGCTGCTCGGCGCCGGCGTCGCGAAGGCGCTGCTCGGCAAGGCGGCGGTGCCCGACGACCTGCCGTTCGTGACCGGCGCGATCGGGCTCCTCGGCACGAAGCCGAGCTGGGACCTGATGGAGCGCTGCGACACGCTGCTGATCGTCGGCTCGGGCTTCCCATACTCCGAGTTCCTGCCGCGCGAAGGCCAGGCGCACGCGGTGCAGATCGACATCGACGGGCGCATGCTCGGCCTCCGCTATCCGGTCGAACTCGGGTTGATCGGCGACAGCAAGGCGACGCTCGCGGCGCTGATTCCGCTGCTCGTGCAGAAGGCGGAGCGAGGCTGGCGCGAGGTCATCGAGAGCGACGTCGACCGCTGGTGGCGCGTGCTCGAGAGCCGCGCGATGAACCGCGCCGATCCGATCAACCCGCAGCACGTGTTCTGGGAGCTGTCGCCGCGCCTGCCGGCCGACTGCATCCTGACCTGCGACTCCGGGTCGGCGGCGAACTGGTATGCGCGCGACCTGAAGGTGCGCCGCGGGATGATGGCGTCGCTGTCCGGCGGGCTCGCGACGATGGGGCCGGCAGTGCCTTACGCGGTGGCGGCGAAGTTCGCGCATCCGGACCGGCCGGTCATCGCGCTCCTCGGCGACGGCGCGATGCAGATGACCGGCATCAACTCGCTGATCACGATCGCGCGCGAATGGCGCCGCTGGCGCGACCCGCGGCTCGTCGTCATGGTGCTGAACAACGGCGATCTCAACCAGGTCACGTGGGAGCAGCGCGCGATGGAAGGCGACCCGAAGTTCTCGACCGCGCAGGACGTCCCGGATTTCCCGTACGCCGAGTACGGCCGGATGCTCGGCCTCGGCGGCATCCGCGTCGCCGATCCGGCCGAAGTCGGACGCGCGTGGGACGCGGCGCTCGCGGCCGACCGGCCGACGGTGCTCGAAATGGTGACCGACCCGAACGTGCCGCCGCTGCCGCCGCACATCACCACGAAGCAAGCGCGCGCGTACCTGTCGGCGATGCTTCATGGCGACCCGGACGCGGCGAAAGTCGTCATCGCGTCGGTGAAGGAAACCTGGGACAGCCTGTTCCCGGTCGGAAACGGTTGAACGCGACCGCGGCAGGACTCGCGAAAGGGGGCATTTTCGATGCAAACGGAATTCATGAACTTCGGGGCGATCCCCCTGCTGCGCCAGCCCCGGCAGCCGCCCGCGCCGCTGATGCACTTTCTCGGCACGGCCGGCGACGACAACCTGCCCGAGGACGAGGAGCACGACGGCAAGTCGACGTCCGACCTAGCGCCGGCCGGCGCGACCGCGAGCGCCGCGCTGCCCCGCATCCTGATCGTGGGCGGCGGCGCCGGCGGGCTCGAGCTGGCCGCCCGCCTCGGCAATACGGCCGGGCGCCGGCGCGAAGCGGAGATCGTGTTGGTCGATGTCGTCGCGACCCATCTGTGGAAGCCGCTGCTGCACGAAGTGGCCGCCGGGACGCTGGCGCCGCGCGACAACGAGCTCGACTTCCTGCAGCAGGCGCGGCAGCACCATTTCCGCTTTCATCTCGGCCGGCTGCAGGACGTCGACCGGCGCGCGAAGCAGATCTGGCTCGCCCCGCTCGTCGACGACGACGGGCTCGAAATCGCGCCGCGGCGGCCGCTGACGTACGACACGCTGGTCATCGCGATCGGCGGCACCGACAACGACTTCGGCACTCCCGGCGTGCGCGAACATGCGATCTCGCTGAACAGCCCGGCCGAAGCCGAGCATTTCCACCGCCGCCTGCTGTCGCTGTGCACCCGCGCCGAGCTGACGACCGGGGTTCCGGTCAACATCGTCATCGTCGGCGGCGGCGCGACCGGCGTCGAACTTGCGGCCGAGCTGACCGAGGCGGTGGAGGAGATCGCATCCTACGGCTCGCAGCTGCAGCAAATGAAGCGTCCGGTGCGGATCTGCGTCGTCGAAGCCGGCAAGCGGCTGCTCGGCGGACTGCCGCACGAGCTTGCCGCGCGCGTCCACGACGACCTCGTCGGTCGCGGCGTGGACGTGCGCCTCAATCACAGCGTCGCCAAAGTCGAACGCGGCCGGGTCATCCTGCGCAGCGGAGACGTCATCGGCGCAGACGTGACGGTGTGGGCCGCGGGTGTTCAGGGCCCGGAAGTGCTGAACGGCCTCGGAGGCCTCGAGACGAACCGGCAGCGCCAGCTCGTCTTGCGGCCGACGCTGCAGACGACGCGCGACGCCGACATCTTCGCGATCGGCGACTGCGCGAGCTTCACGCCCGAGGGCGGCAAGCCCGTTCCCCCGAAAGCCCAGGCCGCGCAGCAGGAAGCGAAGCTCCTCGCCCGCTCGCTGCGCCGCCGCCTCGCCGGCAAGCCGCCGATCGAGTTCAGCTACAAGGAGCGCGGCGCGCTGATCCCGCTCGGCCAGGACGAAGCCGTCGGCAGCCTCAACACGCCGGCGGGCGGCAAGCGCCTGAGCGTGGGCGGCAGCCTCGCACGCTTCAGCTACTGGGCGCTGTACCACCGCCACCTCGCGGTGCTGCTCGGGGGGCTGCGCACCCTGCTGATCACCTTCGGCCAGTGGCTGACCCACCGCTCCCAGCCGCGCGTGAAGCTGCACTGATCACGCCCCCCACGCCGAATTTTGCCGGCGAGGGGAGCGCGACTCGTAGTAATCCGCAGGTCGGACCGAGCGCAGCGATGTCCGACGTCCACGCTTCCGGAGCCTCCGCGTCGGCCTTCGCCTGCGCCTCACGCCGACCTACGTTGGATCCGCCCAGGGAACACACCCGAATCGCATTCAACCGACGAGCAGCAAGCCCGGCAGCAGGCCGAAGACGACGATGAACAGCGCGAGTCCGACGTAGAACAGAAAGTCGGACATCGCCGCTAGAACACCATCACGCCGAGCAGGACACCGAACACGAGGACGATCAGGAAGATCGCGAGCGCGATGAAGAACAGCACCTTCGCGATGCCGCGCGCGCCGGAGGCGACGCCGGTAAAACCGAAAATCCCGGCGATCACGGAAATGACGAAAAAGATGATTGCCCACTTGAGCATGGTTTCGACTCCATTTGCGTGAACGACCGGTGAAATCGGGAGGAATTACCGCAGGCTGGAAGTTTTTCAATGCCCGGGGGCCGAGTCTGCACCAACGCGGGGGCCGGACCCACAGAACCGACACCGCCACCGCGACCTGCGGTTTCGATGACCCTCACGTCCTGACCCTCACTTGCGTAACCGTCACTTCCGCGGCCTCACTACCATCTCGTTCTTGACGTCGCGCACGCCGTCGATCTGCCGCACCGCGATCATCGCCTCTTCGTTCGCCGACTGCGAAGCGACGAAGCCGGTGATGTGCACGAGGCCGTCCCGCGTTTCGACCTTGATGTCGGCGGGCTCGATGCCGTTCACGTTCGCGAGCGCGGTCGTCACGCGGGCGTTGATGATCGTGTCGTTGATGTACTCGCCCTGCCGTCCGGCATCGCGATGCGCCTGCCCCTCGGGCTGGCCCTCGCTCGGGCCGCCTTCCGCGGCGTTCGCGGGGAACGGAAGAACGAGCGCAACCGCGCCTGCCAGCAGCGTCACGTGCAGGAATCGCCGTGTTTTCATGCTGCACCTCCTGTCGATCGTCGAAGAATGCCGAGGCCGCCAATCAGTAGGCGTGCCATCGGCATAAGCGCGGCCCGTCCCTATCGGGGCCGCCGCATTCCACCAGCAAAACCACCAGCAAAACGCATTCCCGTCGACAACCGGGCGCTTGGGCACGGCGCTTGCAACGCAGATATCCGAGTGGGGTTGAATGGGAGACGTTGTCATGAACGCACTGTCCGCCACGACCGTCGCCGGCGCGATGTCTGCCGCCGCGTTCGCGGGCGCGCTCCTCGTCGCGATGCTGTCGCGCCCCGCGCCGCTGCTCCCGGAATCCGAACGACATTCCCCGCGGCTCGCGCCGCTCGGCGCCGTGACCCTCCTGCCCGCAGCGCCGATGCTCGACGAGTGCGCGCCGTTCGCGCCTGCGCCGCTCGCGCCCGCCATGTCGCGGCGCCCCACCCTGCTCGCGTCCGCAAGCGGCGACGCCTCGAGCCCGCCGGGGGACGCGGCGGCGCCCAACGACCGGAGCGACCTGGACGACGGGGGGTGCGACCCGGAGGGCGGAATAGGTTCGGGACTCGGCGCCGACATCGGCGGACTCGGATCGGGCTGGATCATCAGCGCGGACGGCGTGATGCGGATGAACCCGTACAGCCTCTCCGACGCGCATTCGATCGCGGTGCGCCCCACGGAGCCGCTGCTGGAATTCAAGGGCCGGGTCATCGGCCTCGGTGGCGCAGCCACCATGCCGCAGGCCGCGCAGGGGGCGAAGCCCGCCCAGGAAGGAAACGAGCGCCGGCCGCTGCTCGTCATCCGCGATCACGTCGTCCATACGACCGGCGCGCAAGCCAGTGTCGTCGGCGTCCGGGGCGCCGGGGACGCGGACGCGCATCCCGCCGGCTTGGCGGCGACGTTCGCCTTCGCCCCGGTCGGGGCGGACGCCGCCACTTTCCGACAGGATCGCGTTTGATCCCGCGCCCGGCCCCACAGCCCCGCCCGCGGCGGTTTGCGCGCGGGCGTGACGTCCATTCCGCGGCCGGTAGACGGAAGCCCGACGACGACGCGCAACGCCACCGGCGCTCGCTCGCGACGATGGCGACCGTGTTCCTGCTGATCGCGGTCGGCCTTCTCGTCTGGGCGTTCGCGAACGTGCTGCTTGTGATCTTCGCCGGGGGCCTGGTCGCCGCGTTCCTCACCGGCCTGTCGGGCGGCGTCCAGCGTTACCTCGGTCTCGGCGAAAAGACGTCGTATGTCGTGGTCGTCGCGGCGCTCGCGGCGATCCTCGGGTTCGGCGGCTACTTCCTCGGCGCCGAGATCGCGACGCAGTTCGACCTGCTCGGCCCGCGGATGCATCAGGCATGGGAAAAGATGCTCGACGAGGTGTACCGCTACGAGTGGGGCCGGATCGTGTTTTCGGAGACCAACCTGAGCGCGCTGCTCCCCGAGGACAGCAAGTGGGTCGAGCGCGTCACCGGCGCGTTCACGATGACGATCGGCGCGATCGCAGGCTTCCTGATCGCCATCTTCATCGGCCTGTATGGCGCGGCGACGCCGCACGTCTACCGTCGCGGCTTCCTGCTGCTGTTGCCACCCGAAGTGCGGCCCCGCACCGGCGCCGTGCTCAACGCGATCGGCACGACGATGCGCTGGTGGCTCATCGGCACTTTCGCGCGGATGAGCGTCGTCGGGGTGCTCGTGACCTTCGGCCTGTGGCTGCTGGACATCCCGCTCGCGCTCGCGCTCGGCCTGATCGCGTTCGTGCTGGACTTCGTCCCGTACTTCGGCCCGCTCCTCGCCGTCCTCCCGGCGCTGCTCGTCGCGCTGACCGGCGGGACGGCCGAGGTGTTTTCGGTGCTGCTGCTGTACCTCGCGGTGCAGTCCGCGGAGAACTACATCGTGACGCCGCTGATCGACCAGTACAGCGTGAGCTTGCCGCCCGCGTTGACGATCAGCGCGCAGGTTCTGCTCGGCGCGATGCTCGGTGCCCTCGGCGTGGTCTTCGCGACGCCGCTGACCGCTATCGCCCTGGTGATGGTGCAGACGCTTCGCGCGGACGAGGAGTCGCTGCCAGCAATCTCCACACGAGCCATACCCCCGCTGCCAGATAAAAACCGCCCCCCGGCACCCACATGACGAGCCCCGCGAGCTGCTGGTTCTGCAGCCCGGCTTCGCCGTAGAGCGGCACGCGCGCGAAGCTGAGCAGCGCGCCGAGGAGACCCGTGTGGATCAGCGTCGAGAGCAGCGCGAGCAGCGCCTGCGGCACGCGCTCCCGCCCGGCGTGCAGCACCGCCCACCAGAAAAGCCAGCCGCTCGCGACGAAGCTCGCGTGCTCGAGCCAGTGCCACCACGCATTGTCGAGCGCGAGCCGGTACGGGCCCGGCGCGTGCCACAGCCAGATCGCGACGCCGTGAACGACCGCCATCGCGAGCGGCCGCCGCCCGCAAGCCGCGAGCGCGTTCCACACGCGCCGCCAGCGGTCCGGCAGCGCCGCGCGGAACTGCGGCAGCGGACCCGCGAATGCGCCGAGCGGCGCGACGACGACGATCAGCAGCATGTGCTGCACCATGTGCAGCCCGCTGTTCGTTTCCGCCCAGCGATCGAGCGGCCCGAACACCGCGGCGACCGTCAGCAGCATCGCCGCATGGAACGCGGCCTGCGCCGCGCGCGAGGCGCGCACGCGACCGAGCCCGCGCAGATACAGCCCCCACCCGCACGCAAGCACGAGCGCGCCGAACAGCGCCGGCGCGAGCGCGGCGGACCCCGCTTCGGCGAGCGCGGCGATTTCGTGCGCGGCCGCCGGGCCGGCGATCGGCAGCAGCGCGGCCGCCGAAAATCGGCCCACGACGGCCGGTTTCACACCGGTTTTCATACGCATGGCGGCAGCCCCAGCAGCGGCACACCAATGAAAAGCGTCGCCGCGAGCGCGATCAGGTGGACCGCCGCGCCGACGCGCGCGACGAAGCGCTCGCGCGGCGGGCGCTCCGGCTCGCGGCGCAGAGCCCGCAGGCAGGCGGTCGCGGACAGCGCGAGCAGCCCCGCGGTCGCGAGGGTGAAGAGGCCGAAGCCGACGTTCAGCGCAATCGGCCCGCCCGCGCCGGGTGCCTGCGGCGCGCGCTCGCACGCGACCGCGAGGCCGGCGTAGAGCGCGACGAACCAGACGCTCCAGACGACGAGCCCGAGCGAAATCTGCACCGGATGGAATGGCGACGGCTTCACGTCGCACGCCACGCCGTCGGAAACAGCCCCAGCGCCGCGTAACTGCTCCACGCGACCGCGGCGGCGTAATACCAGAGCCGCGCGACGACGAGCGGCTCGTACGGCATCCCTGCACCGACGTAGCCCGCCCGCACGCGCGCCACCTGCAGCGCGGTCGCGAGCGCGGCGAGCGCGCAGTGGAACAGGTTGTAGCCGAGGATGAACACCACCAGCGCGTCGTGCGCGGTGGCCGTCGGCGCGAGCCGCGGATCGCGCAGCGCGAAGACCAGCAGGCCGGCCGATGCGACACCCGCCGCCGTGACCGCGGCGAGCCCTCCCGCCGTCCCCGCCCCAATCCCTTGGCGCAGCCGCAGCACGAGCCGACGCAGCGTGATCGACGCGACGGTCAGCAGCACCGCGCTCGCGAGCAGCAGGCCGCCCCCCCGCGCGGCACCGCCCGCCGGCAGCTGCCACGCCGGCGCGACCGTCCACAGGTAGAACCAGCTGAACAGCAGCGAAAGGTAGAGCGCGCCGTCGGCGAGCAGCGTCAGGTTCATGCCCCACAGGCCCGGCCCGTCGCAGGTCCGCGAATGCAGCGGCGGATGGTCGGGCGGGGTCGTCGCGTCGGGCGCGGCGCGGGGATGGGCGCCGTTCTCCCACGACCAGCGCAGCATGCCGACCGTCGCGGCGAGCGCGAACGCCGCCGCGGGCAGGTAAGCCTTCGCGAGCAGGCCGATGCACACCGCGGCGAGCAACACCGCGACGACGAGCGGCAGCAGGGTGTTGCCCGGCAGATGGACGATCTCGCGCACGCGCCCGCTCAGCGGTTCGACGCCCCAGGTCTCGCGCCGGCCGTGCGCGATGCCCGGCAGGCCGTGCTTGCCGTGCGCGATCTCGTCGGCGAGGCCGTCGCGCTCCCACAGCGGGTGGCGCGAATCGATCTCGGGCAGGCTCGCGAAGTTGTACGCACCGGGCGGCAGCGACGTCGCCCATTCGAGGGTATCGGCGTGCCATGGATTCGGGGTCGCGCGCCGGCCGAAGCGGAAGTGCAGCGCAATGTCGACGAGCACCGTCGCGACGCCGATCGCCATCACGAAACTGCCGACCGACGACACGAGGTTCGGCAGGTCCCAGCCGAGGCCTTCTTCGTACGTATAGACCCGCCGCGGCATCCCGAGGAGCCCGGTCCAGTGCATCACGAGGAAGGTCAGGTTGAAGCCGACGAACACGAGCCAGAAACCGTAGCGGCCGAGCCGCGCCGACGGCATCCGTCCGGAGAAATGCGGCAGCCAGTAATACACGCCGGCGACGAGCGGAAAGAACATCCCGCCGACGAGCACGTAGTGCAGATGCGCGACGACGAACTGCGTGTCGTGCACCTGCCAGTTGAACGGCACGAGCGCGAGCATCACGCCGGTGAGGCCGCCGGCGACGAACACGAACAGGAAGCCCGCAAGCCACAGCATCGGCACCTTCCACAGCGGCCGCCCGAGCCACAGCGTCGCGAGCCACGCGAACACCTGCACGCCGGTCGGCACCGCGACGAGCATGCTCGCCGCCGAGAAGAACGCCTGCGCGAGCTGCGGAATGCCGACGGTGAACATGTGGTGCACCCACAGCGCGAAGCTGATGAAGCCGGTCGCCAGCACCGCGAGCACGACCGGCGTGTAGGCGACGAGCGGGCGCTGCGCGAACACCGGCAGCAGCGTCGAGACGATGCCCGCCGCAGGCAGGAAGATGATGTAGACCTCGGGGTGGCCGAACAGCCAGAAGAGGTGCTGCCACAACACGGGATCGCCGCCGCGCGTGACGTCGAAGAACGCGAAGTCGGCCGCGCGTTCGAGCTCGAGCAGGATGCTGCCGAGGATCAGCGGCGGAAAGCCGACCACGATCATCATCGCCATCACGAGGATGTACCAGGCGTAGAGCGGCATCCGGTCGAGGGACATGCCGGGCGCGCGCGTGCGCAGGACCGCGACGACGAGCTCGACGCCCGCCGACACCGCCGAAATCTCCGCGAACGTGATGCCGATCAGCCAGAAGTCGGGGTTCGGACCGGGCGAATGCGGCACCGAGGACAGCGGCGTGTACATGAACCAGCCGGTATCCGGCGCGACGCCGAGCACGACGCTCGACAGCAGGATCAGGCCGCCGAAGAGATAGCACCAGTAGCCGAACGCCGACAGCCGCGGGTACACGAGGTCGCGCGCGCCGAGCATTTTCGGCAACAGGTACACCGCGAGCCCTTCCATGACCGGCACCGCGAACAGGAACATCATCACCGTGCCGTGCATCGTGAACGCCTGGTTGTAGAGTTCCGGCGTCAGCACGTCGAGCCCCGGCAGCGCGAGCTGCACGCGCACGAGCATCGCGAAGAGGCCGCCGACGAGGAAGAACGCGAGCCCGGTCAGCATGAAGCGCAGGCCGATCGTCGTGTGGTTGACGACCGTCAGCGTCCGCCAGCCCGGCGGCGTTCCCCACACCGCGTCGAAGTCGGCGTGGACGCGATCGGCCTCGGGCGTGTGCGGCCGCGTCACCGGGAAGCGGCCTCGAGCCAGCCGGCGAACGCGCCCGCTTCCATCGCGGTGACGTGCAGCACCATCAGCGCGTGTCGCGTGCCGCAGAACTCCGCGCACTGGCCGCGGTACTCGCCCGCCTCGTCGGCCTGGAGGCGCACGACGTTGGTTCGGCCGGGGATCGCGTCGATCTTGCCGCCGAGCCGCGGCACCCAGAACGCGTGAATCACGTCGAGGCTCCGCACATGCACGTCCACCGGCCGGCCCGCCGGCAGCCGCAGCTCGTTGATCAACGCCGCGCCGCCGCCATAGCGGACTTCCCAGCGCCACTGGCGCGCGAGGACGTCGACCCGCAGCGGCGCCTCGCCCGCGAGCGGCAGCGGCAGCATCCGGTGTCCCGCGGCGATACCGAACGCGAGCAGCACCGCGATGCAGGTCGAGGGCAGCAGCACGCCGCCGAGCACGATCCAGCGACGCACGACGCGCTTCTCGCGCGCGTCGTCGAGCGTCGGCGGCCGCCGCCCCATCCCGACGAGCCACGTCGCGGTGACGCCGAGCAGCACGACGACGGCGACGACGAACATCCCCCACCACAAGCCCGCGACGTCCCGCGCTGCCGGGCCCGCCGGATCGAGCATCGACTGCGGCCCGGTACAGGCGCCGAGCCCGGGAACTGCGAACACGAGCGCGGTCCACGATGAAAGGAACGATCTCGACGGGCGCGCCCCGCGCCCCGATCTGCGCCGGAGGAGTTTTCGATGCAGCCAGCCGTCTCCGAACCGATTGCGAGCCGCGCGTCGATCGGCGGCCACCCGATCCACCCGATGATCATCCATTTCCCGGTCGCCGCGCTGCTCGGCCTCGTCGCGACCGACGCCGCCTACTGGGTCACCGCGGACCCCTTCTGGGCGCGCGCCGGGCTGTGGCTTGCCGGCATCGGCTCGATCGGCGGCTGGGTCGCGAGCATCGCGGGCCTCGTCGACCTGCTGACGGTGCCGCGCATCCGCCAGAAGATCACCGCGTGGTGCCACAGCATCCTCGCGGTGATGATGCTGTCGATCGCGACGCTGAACTGGCTCGTGCGCTATGTCGACCATGTCACCGAATTCTCCGCCGGCGGCCCGCTGCTGTCGGTGCTGACCGCCGTGCTGATCGCGCTGACAGCGCTGATCGGCGGGCAGCTGGTGTACGAGCACGCCGTCGGCGTGCGCGCGACGAAGTGAGCCCATTTTCCTAAACGCCCGGCTTCGCCAGCACCAGCCATAGCGCCGCTCCGATGAAGGCCGCCGAGACGATTCCGGTGAAGACGCTCAGCCAGATGCCCGCGGGCGGCTGGTCGAGTTCGAGGTGGCGTTCGATGCGCAGGATCAGCCCGCCGCAGCCGATGTGGCAAACCGTCATCCCCGCGACCGCGACGAGCTTGAGCACCAGCCACGGTGCAACGATGCCGTCGCGCAGGAACAGCGCGGTGCCGGTGCCGATCGCGATCAATGCCGCCGGCGTCGCGAACGCGATGAAGAGCTGCCGCGCCATCCACGCGCGATCGACGCGGTACTGCGAGTTCTCGTCGCCGGCGGCGGCGACCAGCGCCGGGAGATAGAGCAGCGCGCCGCACCAGCAGATCAGCCCGGCGAAGTGGAGGAGTTTCAGCAGCGGCATCGCCGGCCGGCGCGTCGGCTCACAGCAGATATTCCCAGCGGCGCGCGAGCCATTCGAGCACGCGCGCCTTCAGGCCGCGGTTCTTCCACTCGACCATTCGCACCTCGTGCGACGCTTCCTCGTCCATGCGAAACAGCGCCTCCATCTCGCGGGCGAAATCGCCGTCGAGCACGAGGATGTCGGCTTCGTAGTTATGGACGAAGCTGCGCCAGTCGAGGTTCGTCGACCCGACGCTCGACCAGACGCTGTCGATGACCGCGGTCTTCGCGTGCAGCAGCGCGTCGCGTCGCTCGAACACGCGCACGCCGGCGCGCAGCAGCGCGTCGTAATGCGAGCGGCCGGCGTGGAACGGCGCCCAGAAATCGCTGAAGCCGGGCAGCACGAGGCGCACGTCGACGCCCCGCGTCGCGGCCTCCTGCAGGGAATTCAACACGCGGTCGTCGGGCACGAAGTAGCCGTAGGTGAGCCACACCCGCTCCTTCGCGTGTTCGACCGCCGACAGCAGCGCGACATAGAGCTCGCTGCGCTGCGACGCCGGGTCGGACACGACGACGCGCATCGCCATGTCGCCGGCCGGCGCCCCGCGCGCCGCCGCCGGCAGCGCGACGTCGTCGTCGCACGCCTGCCCGTTCCACGAATTTGCGAAGAGTTCGTCGAACTGCCGGACGATCGGCCCGCGCATCATCACGTGCGTGTCGCGCCAGCCTTCCTCGCGCGACGGCGCCTTGCGGCTGCGGCCGAAGGATCCGGCGCTGTAGACGCCGCTGATGTTGATCCCGCCGGTGAAGGCGACGCGGCCGTCGACGACGAGGATCTTGCGGTGGTCGCGATTGTTGATGCCGAGGTCGGCGTCGCCGTCGAGCTTCAGCGGATTGATCGGGTTGAACTCACAGACCGCGATGCCGGCGGCGCGCAGCCGCTCGAAATACTCGGGCGGCGTCGGGCGCGACCCGACACTGTCGTACAGCACCCGCACCTCGACGCCGCGCGCGCGCTTCGTGGCGAGCAACTCCGCGAGGTCGCCGCCGATCTTGCCGGCTTCGATGATGTAGGTCTCGAGGTACACGCGGCGCTTCGCGCGGTCGATCGCCTCGAACATCGCGCTGTGCGTCTGGGGCCCGTCGACGAGCAGGTGGGCGTCGTTCCCGAGCACGAGCGGCGACTCGATCGCCCCTTCGACCTGCCGGAGATGATGGGCGAGCAGATCGGTCGGCCCTTCCCGCTCGATCCGGCGCGCGGCCTTCGTCGACACCGCGCCGTGCTCGTTGACGACGCGGATGTGGCCGTCAGGCGAACGGCTCGCGGCGACCGGCACATGCACGACGCCGCCGGTCGCACACGCAGCGAGGAGCAGCGAACCGGCGAGGCCCGGCAACGCCCTGATCGAGCGCGCGACCATCATGCACCTGTCCAGCTCCGGAAGCCGCAGCCCGAACGCGCGGGGATCATGATGGCGGCTGATTCAGCGGTTCGGCGGGCGTCAGCGCATTGATCACCTCGGAGACGCCTTGCACGCTTCGCGCGATCGCATCGGCTTTCGTGATCTGCGCCGCCGGCACGGTGCCGCTCAGCGTGACCTCGCCCCCGGACGAGCTGACCGAAATGTCGCCGCCGTTGACGCTCGCATCGCCGACGAGGGCCGACTTCACCCGCGTCGTCAGCGCGGCGTCATCGACGGCGCGGGCGAACTTGCTCGACGGCCGGCTCTGCGCTTTCGGGTCGGTCGTGGTCGCCGCGTCGGCGGCCGGATCGTTCGCCCGCTCGGGCGTCGTCCCCGCCGTCGGCTCCGGAGAGCACGCGACGAGGGCGAAGCCGATCGCGATCGGGACGAGTAGCCGCGGGAAATCCATCATCGGAACTCCCGCTACCTCTGTATTAGCCCGAGGACCAGGGACACGAGCGCGACGACGATGAAGATGTAGAACAGGATCTTCGCGATACCGACGGCACCGCTGGCGATCCCGCCGAATCCGAAAAGCGCGGCGACCAGTGCGATCACCAGGAATATTGCTGCGTAATACAACATGGCACACCTCCATGGCGGGATGAATGGAACAGCCCTTCGTAGCGCTTTCCTCGCTGCAATCGTCGTGCCGCCCTTAATTGCTGGGGTTTCGCGCCCCATCGGCCAGAGCGCCTACCGATGCCATGACGAAAACGGGCGGAAGCGGTAAATATTTCACCCTCCTGCCCGTGCGTCTGTCCCCGCGTCCGGGCACGAAAGCTGCCGATGAGGCGGTACCGCGGCGATGCCGCATCCCGAAGGACGACCATCATGGCGCTATCGACGATCCTCATCATCCTGCTGGTGCTGCTGCTGATCGGCGCGCTTCCGTCGTGGCCGTACAGCAGCTCGTGGGGGTACCGCCCGAGCGGCCTGCTCGGCCTCGTACTGGTCATCGTTCTCGTGTTGCTGCTGGTCGGATACCTGTAGCGCGTCGACGAATGGCCCCGTCGCTCAAGCCCGCCTGCGACGCGAGCGGACCAGAGCGCGCCGCCGCGACACCGGGCGGAAGAAATGAAAACCGGGCGAACGCCCGGTTTTCTTGTGGAAGCCGGTACGGGCGTGCCACCTCCCGCACCGCGGCGGTTTGCACCGATCAGTGCGTGCGCGAACCCGCCGGTTCGGAAATGCCGCAGACCGCCTCGCCCGCGGGGTCGGCCCCTTCGGTGTTCGCGATGTCGGCCAGCGCGACGATGCCCACGAGCTGCTTGTTGCGATCGAGGACCACCAGGCGATGCACCTGGATGTCGCCCATGTTCCGCGCGACGTGCGCGATGTCCTCATCCTCGAAACAGTACTTAACGTCCTTCGTCATGATGTCGCGCACGTGGGTGTCCGGGGACTTGCCCTGCGCGACGGCGCGGATCGTGATGTCGCGGTCGGTCACCATGCCGACGAGGCGCCCGCCTTCGTCGATCGGCAGCGAACCGACGTCGCATTCAGCCATCAGTCGGGCGGCCTCCTGCAGCGTCTGGTCCGGGTCGAGCGTTCGTACGTCGGTCGTCATTGCTTCGCGTACTTGCATGATTCACCTCCTTCGAGTCACAGGGTCATCCTGCGTCAGCTCACCGGTGCAAGAGCGATGCCCGCGCGAGTCCGCCTCGCGTCTCGCGCGCCGCGCCGTCTGCGGCGGGCCGTCGGGCGGCAGCGCTTGGGCCGCGCGACGCGCGCCTCGTAAAGATTTCCGATGCTGGTAAGAACTGCCCGCCGCGCACAGCCCCGCGGAAGCGGCGCGGTCCCGATCTCCAAGCGCGCCAAGCGGCACGCGCTTTGCTGAAACCTCGATCGGGTCAATACGGAAAAGCGGAGGACAGAATGAAATCTGCATTGTTCGCGCTCGGCGCGCTCGCCCTCGGGGCGAGCGCTTACTACTACCTCGATCCGAAGCGCGCGCGCGTGCCGGCAGGCGGCAGTCGTCGCGGCTCCTGGCGCCCGCCGGCGCTCGGTGCGAACGAGGCCAACGTCGAACCGGGCGAGATCGAGGAGATCGCCGGCAGTCCGGCCATCGCGCCGACCGCCCGGACGGCATCGAGCGAGTTTGCGCCGGGAACGTCCGGCCTCAGCACGCCCGGCGCGCCGACCTCCGGCACCGGCGCGTACGGCCTCGCCGCGAGCGAGCCGGGCCACGCCCCGTCGGGCGGGGGCTTCTCCACACCGCCGCAAAGCCGCTGACGCAATAACGGAGCATCGATGCTGCCGGCTTCGCTGCGACTGAACGTCGACATGCTCCCGCAGCCGACCGAAACGACGTGCGGGCCGACGTGCCTCCACGCGGTCTATCGCTACTGGTCGGAGGACCTTTCGCTCGACAGCGTGATCGGCCGCACACGCGCGATGGCGCACGGCGGCACGATCGCGGTGTTCCTCGCATGCGACGCGCTCGCGCACGGATACGAGGCGACGATCTATACGTACAACCTCACGATGTTCGACCCGACGTGGTTCCGGCGCCGGATGGACATCGCCGAGCGGCTGCACGCGCAACGAGAAGTCAAGGACGACCCGCGACTGCATCACGCGACCGAGGGCTACCTCGACTTCCTGCGCCTCGGCGGGCGCCTGCGCTTCAGCGACCTGTCGCCGCCGCTCGTGCGCGGGTTGCTGCGCCGACGCTACCCGATCCTCACCGGCCTCAGCTCGACCTTCCTGTACCGTGCGGCGCGCGAACACGGCCCGTCGGACATCCCGGACGACGTGCGCGGCACGCCGTCGGGGCATTTCGTGATCATCTCCGGCTACGACCGCAAGGCGCGCCAGCTCCTCGTCGCCGACCCATACAGCCCGCACCCGTACGGCGGCACGCGCGAGTACTGGATCCGCATGGACCGCGTCGTCAACGCGATCCTGCTCGGCATCGTCACGCACGACGCGAACCTGCTGGTCATTTCGCCCCGCAAGGGACCCCGGGTGGCCGATCCGCCATGAACACGATGATCGTCGTCGAAGACCCGGGGGACTGGCCGTTGGGCGGGCTCGGCCTTCCCGTCGTGCCCGCCCGCAGCTATCTGACCGATTCGACTTACGGCGAGGACCGCGCCGCGCGCGTCCTTAACCTGTGCCGGTCGTTCGAATACCAGAGTCTCGGCTACTACGTCTCGCTGCTCGCCGAGGCGCGCGGCCACTCGCCGCGCCCGCGCGCCGGCACGATCGAGGACCTGCAGTCGCGCACGCTGGTGCAGGTGCTCACGAGCGAACTGTCGCAGCTCGTCGAGCAGACGCTCGCACCGCTGAAGTCGAAGCACTTCGAGCTCTCGGTGTATTTCGGCCTCAACGTCGCGCAGCGCTACAACGTGCTCGCCGGACAGCTTTTCAAGCTGCTCGAAGCGCCGCTCCTGCGCGTGCAGTTCGAGCGCGAGCAGGGCCAGTGGCAGATGCGCGCAATCGACCTGATCGGCCTGCGCGAAGTCCCCGAAGAGCACCGCAGCTTCGCGTTCGACGCCGCGAACAGCTACCTCGCCGGCCGTGCCCGGCCGAAAAGTGGCGACCAGCACTACGACATCGCGATCCTGCACAACCCCGATGACGAGGATCAGCCGTCGAACGCCGGCGCGCTCGAGAAGTTCGCTGCCGCGGCGAGCGCGCTCGGGATGCGGCCGCATTTCATCCGGCCGTCCGACTACGAGCGGCTGCCCGAATTCGATGCACTGTTCATCCGCGACACGACCTTCGTGCACCACTACACCTACCGCTTCGCGCGGCGCGCGAAAGCCGAAGGCCTCGTCGTCATCGACGACCCCGATTCGATCCTGAAGTGCAACAACAAGGTCTATCTCGCCGAACTCCTCGCGCACCACAATCTGCCCGCGCCGCGGACGCTGCTGATCCACCGCGACAACATCGACCAGATCGTCCCGCTGCTCGCGCTGCCGTGCGTGCTCAAGCAGCCCGACAGCTCGTTCTCGATCGGTGTCGACAAGGTCGAGGACGAGCGGGAGCTGCGCGCGAAAGTCGCCGAGCTGCTGCAGAAATCCGACCTGATCATCGCGCAGGAATGGCTGCCGACCGAGTTCGACTGGCGCGTCGGCATCCTCGACGGCCGCGTGATCTTCGTCTGCAAGTACTACATGGCGACCGGCCACTGGCAGGTCATCGACCACCATAGCGAGCACGGCCGCTGCGAAGGGCCGACCGAGGCGCTCGCGGTCGGCGAAGCGCCGGAGGAAGTCGTCGCCGTCGCGCTCGAAGCGGCCAAGCTGATTGGCGACGGCTTCTACGGCGTCGACATCAAGCAGACCGGCAACCGCTACTGCATCATCGAGATCAACGACAACCCCAACGTCGATGCCGGCAACGAGGACGGCGTGCTGAAGGACGCGCTGTACCGCGAAGTCATGGGCGTGTTCCATCGCCGACTCGAACGGCGCCGCGCAGGAGGCAATCCCGCATGACCGATACAGTCGTCCTGCCGGCGTTCGCAGGCTACGGGTTGGAAATCGAATACATGATCGTCGACCGCAAAACGCTCGACGTGCGCCCGCTCGCCGACCAGGTGCTGTGCCAGGCCGCGGGCCACCCGGCGAACGACGTCGAGCGCGGGCGGATGGGCTGGTCGAACGAGCTCGCGCTGCATCTGCTGGAGATCAAGAACCGGATGCCGGACCCGTCGCTCGACGGCCTGCCGCACGCATTCCGCGAAGAGGTCGCGGCGATCGACGCGCTGCTCGAACCGATGGGCGCCCGGCTGATGCCCGGCGGGATGCACCCGTGGATGGACCCGACGACGGAGACGCGGCTGTGGACGCATGAAAACAGCTCGATCTACCGCGCCTACGACCGCATCTTCGACTGCCGTCGCCATGGCTGGGGCAACCTGCAAAGCATCCACCTGAACCTGCCGTTCGGCGACGACGCCGAGTTCGCGCGCCTGCACGCGGCGATCCGGCTCGTGCTGCCGCTGCTGCCGGCGCTCGCGGCGAGTTCCCCGTTCGCCGAAGGTCGCGCGACCGGCTTCATGGACTACCGGCTCGAGGCCTATCGCGAGCACCAGAACCTGCTGCCGTCGTCGGTCGGCGAGTGCATTCCGCGGCCGAGCGCGTCTCCCGCCGAATACCGCGCGCAGATCCTCGCGCCGATGTACCGCGAGATCGCCGAGTACGGCGACGGCGGCGTGCTGCAGCACGAATGGCTGAACGTGCGCGCGGCGATCCCGCGCTTCGAACGCAACGCGATCGAGATCCGCATCCTCGATGTGCAGGAATGCCCGACCGCGGACATCGCGATCGCCGCGGCGGTCGTCGCGCTCGTGCGCCGGCTCTACGACGAAATGCCGGACGAGCCGGACGTCGACGCGACGAACCACACCGCGACGCTCGCGCGCATCTTCCGCAACTGCATCCGCGACGGCGAGCGCGCGATCATCGAAGACGACCGCTACCTGTCGCAGCTCGGGCTTGACGGCGGACGCTGGCGCGCCGACGAGGTGTGGACGGACCTCATCGACCCGCTCGCCGCGACCGGCGCGCTCGCCGCGACCTGGGAGGCGCCGCTGCGCCTGATCCTCGAGCGCGGCCCGCTCGCGCGTCGCCTCGCCGCCGCGGTCGGGGACACGCCCGACCCGCACCGGCTGCGCGACGTCTACCGGGAGCTCGCACAGTGCCTGCACGACGACAGGGCATTTCCGGGACCGGGCTGATCCGGCCGCCGCCCGCGCCGTCCGCCGACGGCCGCGCGCTCGACATCGTCGTCACCTGCGAACATGGCGGCAACGACGTCCCCGAGCGCTACCGCGAACGCTTCGCGGGCCGCGAAGACCTGCTGCAGACCCACCGCGGCTATGACGCGGGGGCGCTGCAACTCGGCCGCGAAATCGCCGACGCCGTCGGCGCACCGCTCTTCGCGAGCACGACGACGCGGCTGCTGATCGACCTCAACCGCTCGATCGGCAACCGCGGCCTGTTTTCGGAATTCACCGCCGACTTGCCGCACGAGGCCCGGGAGGAACTCCTCGCCGGGCACTACCGGCCGTACCGGCAACCTGTCGAAGCCTTCGTCGAGCGCTCGCTCGCGGCAGGCCGCCGGGTGTTCCACCTTTCGAGCCACAGCTTCACGCCGGTCCTGGACGGTGAAGTGCGCACCGCCGACATCGGACTGCTGTACGACCCGCGCCGGCCGCGCGAACTGGAACTGGCGATGCGCTGGTACGCGGCGCTGCGATGTGCGGCGCCGCAACTGACGGTGCGCCGCAATTACCCGTACACCGGCCGGTCGGACGGTTTCTGCGCCGGTCTGCGCCGGCGCCTGCGTACGGACGACTACATCGGGCTCGAACTGGAAGTGAACCAGCGCCACGTCCAGCAGGGCGGGCCGACGTGGCACGCGTTGCGCGCCGCCGTCGTCGCCTCGCTGAAACGAGCGCTGGAGGACGACTCCGCGCGGACCGATCAGCCCGCGGTCGGAACCTGACGCCGCACGACGCGCGTCGTGTCGCCGGTGTGACGGCGCTGCAGGTGAGGCGTCGCGCGGCGCTGCGCACCATGCGCGCCCATCAGCCCGCCACCGGCCGCCGCGAGCAGCGACAGCAGGATCGCGGCGCTGAGCCACACGCTTGCCGCGGTCGCGGCCTGCGCGGTGTCGGTCACTGCCGCCGACTCGGTGCCTTCCGGCGCCCTGGTGCGTCCGATCATCGTCGCCGCCTGGTCGGCTGCGCGGTTGGCCTGCTCGGCCGTCATGCCGAAGCGCTCCTGCAGCATCTGCACCGTCGTGGCGCGATCGCCGCGCTGAATGCTCGACAGCAGTTCGGGGATGCTCGCCTCGGGGCCGCCCGGCGTCGCGGCCGCCTGCGTCGCGGCGGTCGTCGTGAACCCGAACAGGCTGCCGAGCGCATTTCCCGTGACCGAGCCGGTGATGAACGCGAACGCCATCACCGTCGCGCCCCACGACACGACCCCGTGCAGCATGCCGTCGGAATTGCGCCGCAGCCCCGACGCGCGCGACGCGACGTAGCCGCCGATCAGCGCGGACAACAGCATGCTGAACGTGTTCCAGACCGCCGCGGCGATCGACAGCGTGCCGCCGCCGGGCCGCTCGCCGGCGCCGAACACCGCGAATCCCGCGGCGACGCCGATCAGCATCAGCAGCAGGTGGATGCCGAGGCCGACGGCGAGGCCGGCGAAGATCGCGCTCCAGCGGATGCTGTACAGCGGATTGCTCTCCATTTCGATCCCGGGAGCGTGCGTGACTCGGGTTTCCGATACGGTTTCCATGGTTCATTTCCTCCAGCAAAGGTGACGAGCCGTTGCAAGTTGTGTTCCGCGCCCCGCCGGCCGTCCCACCGGCGCCTGCCGGGCGGGGGACTTCCGGCCGCTGCGGAACTTGTTACGAATGGCTGTACTTCCTGCCGCAAACGGCGACGTGCGGCTGCCGGGCGCCGAGCCGGTGCATCCGCCGCCAGCGCCGGTCGCCGGTCGCCCGCGACCTTGCCCGCGCGTCGAATGCGCGCCGGACAGCGACCCAGGAAGAATTCGGAAATACGAGGCGTGGACTGGCGGTCGATGCGCGCATGCTGCGTCACACCGCCGTCATCGCTTCGCAACTGTTCTTGCAGCGCTCGCACGCGAACACGCATTCCTCCATCTCGTCGAGGTCGCGGCAGCTTGCGATGCAGGCGTCGCAGACGTCCGCGCACACGGCACACATCTGCCGGTGCGGCCCGGAGCCGGTGATCATCACGTTCGCCGCCGTCTGGCAGATCTCGGCGCAGACGACCATCGTCTTCAGGTGTTCGGGCTCGACGTGCCGCCCGCCCTTCTCGAGGCAGTGTCCCGTCGCCATGTTGAGGCACACGAGATGGCAGCGTCGGCATAACTCGATGCACCCGAGCATTTCCTGCGACAGCGCAACCTGGGTCATTCTGAAACCTCCGTGAATGCGGCGCCAACGCGGCCGCGGCAGGCTCACGCTGCAAGCGCCGTTCCGCGCGGGGTCTCAGGCGGCCTTCACTCCCGGGGCGAGGATTTCCTCGAACCGCGCGATCACCGCGCGCAAGACCGGCCGGTCGAGAACGTCCTCCGGCAACACCGAGCGCAGGATATGCAGCGCGTCACGGCGTTGTTCGGAGGTCGCGAGCAGCTTCTCCAGCGTCTGCAGCGCGGCCTCGGGCTCATACGCAACGACGACGCTCTGCGTGGCGACGATCGCGCGCAGCGCCTGCGCGTCGGTGTCCTCGAACGCGTCCGCCTCGGCAAGCCTCGCCCGCACCGAATCGAGTGTCTCGCGCCGCACCGATCCGCTGGCCTTCATCAGCAACAGCAGCATGCGGATCACGGCCTCGCGCACGCCCCCCTCCGTCATGTCGGCGAGCGCGCGCGCGGCGGGCTCCTCGCCCGGCACGGCGACCTCCCGGACCGGACGCGCAAGCCTTTCGCCGACATGGGCGGCATCGAGCAGGCCGTAGACGAAGTGGAATGCGTTCTCGAGCGCCGCGTCCCGCACGTCGCGCGCGCTGTCGAACAGTCCTTCGATGGATTCGGAGAACAGCTCCTGCAGCCAACGCATCGGATTGTCGGCGGGGACCGGCCGCGTCACCTCCGCGATCTGCTTCGCGACGACCGGCAGCGCCCAGGTCAATGGATTGAGGTCGCTCCACAGGTAGCGCTGCAGCCGCAGCGGGTGGAACTGGCGCATCAGGCTCGCCGACCAGTCGCTCGAGAGCGCCCGCACCCACGGTGACACGAGCGTCTCGTACATCCGCGCATTGAACTCCGACACGCCGGCGACGATGCGGAACGGCCGCTCGTCCTCGCGCCGGTCGTCGTGCGCGAGGATGTCCTCGATCTCGCGCTCGTGCAGGCTCACCGCGTACTGCGGCAGCCCGCGCCGGTCGACCTGCGCGTCCTCGATCGACAGCTCGTACAGCCCCGGCGGCAGCGCCTCGATCGACGCGAGGGTGCCGGCGATCTGCGAGAATTCGCGGCGCGCGACCGCGCCCGACACGAAGATTCCGAGGTGGCCCGCGTCAGCGTGGATGATGTAGACGATCGTCTGCCCGTACGCCTTGATCTCCCGCGCCGACAGATACGTGTCCGCGATCCAGTTCAGCGCCTGCTGCGGCGGCGTGATGTCGTCGCCGTGCGAGCAGAACACGACGATCGGCGAGCGCACCCGGCGCAGGTCGAGCGTCGTGCCGCGATCGAGCGAAATCGCGCCGGTGGCGAGCTTGTTGCCGACGAAGAGGTCATCGACGATGGCGCGCATCTCCTCGCCGGTCAGCTGCACGAAGCCGCCCCACCACTTTTCGAACTCGAGGAAGCGCTCGACCTCGGTGTCGATGTTCGCGAACAGCTGGTAGTACTTCGTCCAGTACGTGTTCGCCGGGTTGAGGCTCTCGAAGTTCCGCACCAGCCACGCGCCGTCGAAGCGCCCGTTGCCGAGGTCGCTGAAGAAGTAGGCCGGCCAGCTTCCGCCGGCGAGTCCGCCGAGGTAGCGCATCGGGTTCTTGCCGTGCACGCCGGCCCAGTACGACAGCGGCGCGCCATTGAGCACGAGCGGCCCGGTGATCTCGGGGTCGATCGCGGCGAGGCCCATCACCGCCCAGCCGCCCTGGCAGTTGCCGATCAGCGCGGGTTTCGGGCTCTTCGGGTGCCGGCCGACGACTTCGCGCACGAAGCGCAGCTCGGCCGCGGTCACCCCGGCGAGCGTCTGCCCGGGCTCGGGCTTCGGATAGAAGACCGTGAAATACACCGGGTTGCCTTCGCGCAGCGCGACGCCGACCTGCGATTCCTGCTTGAAACCGCCGATGCCGGCGCCGTGGCCGGCGCGCGGATCGACGATCAGGTACGGCCGCTTCGTCGGATCGACGGTGATGCCGGCCGGCGGAATGATGCGCACGAGGCAGTAATTGACCGGCTCGGGCAAGTCGCGGCCGTCGATCAGCACTTCGTAGTCGAATGCGAGCAGCGGCGGCTGGCCCGTCCGCTCGTATTCGAGGAACTCGTTGCCGCGGCGCCTCAGGACGTCGAGCGTCATCACCCAGCGCCGCAGCGAATCGCGCAGGTAGTCGCGAATTTCGTTGACCAGGGGCGGGCGCTTCGGCGCCGCGCGCGACAGCGCGTTGAACCGCTCCTGCCAGCGCCGGTGCTGCAGCCGGTGCAGCATTTCCATGCGGCGGCGGTAGTTGTCGCCGAGCGCGCCGAGCCGCTCGCGGATCGCGTCGGGGCGCACGACTTCGGGCGCGAGGTTCGGGTGGACGGGCAGGAACATTCTCGACTTCTCCTGGTGGGCCGGACCCGCGGGCCTGCCTCGCGGGTACGACGGGTCGCCTTCAGCCGTTGACGATCTCGCCGCCGTTCGGGTGCAGCACCTGCCCGGTGAAATAGCTCGAATCGCCGCTCGCGAGAAAGATGTAGGACGGCGCGATCTCGTCCGGCTGGCCCGCGCGCCCGAGCGGCTGCTTCTCGCCGAATTTGCCGACCTCCTCGGCGTCGAACGTCGACGGGATCAGCGGCGTCCAGATCGGGCCCGGCGCGACCGCGTTGACGCGGATCCGCTTCGGCGCGAGCGCCGTCGACAGCGAGCGGGTGAACGAGACGATCGCGCCCTTCGTCGCCGAATAGTCGATCAGGTGCGCGCTGCCGCGATACGCGGTGACGGAGGTGGAATTGACGATGCGCGCGCCCTCCTTCAGGTGCGGCAGCGCATGGCGCGTCAGGTCGAACATCGCGAACAGGTTCGTGCGGAAAGTGCGTTCGAGCTGCTCGCGGGTGACGGCCGAAAAATCGTCCTGGGGGTGCTGCTCGGCGGCGTTGTTCACGAGGATGTCGATCCGGCCGAAGGTCTCCAGCGTGCGCGCGACGACGCTCTTCGTGAAACTCTCGTCGCCGACGTCGCCGGCGAGGAGCAGGCACTTGCGGCCCTGCTTCCCGATCTCCTCGCCCGTGCGCCGCGCGTCGTCGTGCTCTTCAAGATAGACGACGACCACGTCGGCCCCCTCCTTCGCGAAGCCGATCGCGACCGCCCGGCCGATGCCGCTGTCGCCGCCGGTGACGATCGCGACCTCGCCGTCGAGCTTGCCGGTGCCGCGATAGCCGCCCATGAAGTCCTCGGGCTGCGGTCTCATCGGCGCTTCGCGCCCGGGCTGCCTGTCCTGGTGCTGCGGCGGGATCTGCTCGATGTGTTGCGGGTCAGTCATGCTCGGTCTCCTTTTCAGTCGTCCGGGTCGTGCCGGGAGGCACGCGCCGGCGCGGCCTCAGGTCGTCGACCGGGCCTACCCGCCTTCTCCGAGCACGACGCTGCGCAACCAGCCGCGCACTTTCAAGAGATGCGCGTTCTCATTGCGCATCGCGCGGCGGAAGTCCGGCATCAGCGAGTCCTGCCCGGCCTGCTCGGTCAGGGCAATGAGCAGATCCCAGCTGTCGCTGTCGGTGAGTTCCGCGATCAGGATCGCTTCGAGGCCGTGCGCGATCGTCGTCCGCGGGTCGGTCAGGACCTGCATCACGCCCATCGACGCGACCGCCGAGATGTCGGCCGACGGCGTCTGCGCGGTCGGGTCGGCGCCGAGCGAATCGAGCGCCGACGCGACGATGTGCATGTGCTCGTGTTCCTCGTCGCGAATGCGCTGCAGGTCGGCGATCGTGAACGGCAGCGTCTCGAGGCCGCCGAGCGCGTTCGCCTTGTCGATCAGGGCCTGGTAGAGGCGCACGCCGGTGCGCTCGAATGCGAGCCGCTCGCCGAGCTTGTCGACGAGGACTTCAGGGTTGCGGCCGCGCAGGTGGGACAGCACGGTGTTGAACGCGCCGGTGACGGTCCCGGGCATCGGCACGGAGCCGACCCGGTCGGCCTCGGCGACGTACAGCGAGCGCACCGACGCGATCGCCTTGCCGTCGGGCATCCCATCGGGCGTCGGCGCGGCGTGCGGCGACTGCTCGTCAGCATAGATCTGCATGCTGTGCACCGACAGCGGGGACGACTGCGCGCCGGTGCGGTTGAAGCCGAGTTCGGTCGTGTTTTCCATGGACGGAGCCCTGTTCGGTTCGGGTCGGTCGGGTTGCGGCTCACGCCGCGCGGCGGATCGAGCGGTTGAGTTCGGTCCCGGAAGTCCAGTGGTACGCGGCCGCGACCTGCGTCGACGGCGAGCCATCGGCGTTGACGTGGTAGCGGTACGCGAGCGTCGCGTCGCTTTCGCGTTCGCGCGGCACGAAGTCGTAACCGTTTGCGCGCAGATTCACTTCGGCCTCGAAGACGTCGCGGACGAAGTCGCGCTGGCTCTTGAATTCGAGCGGCGCCGGCAGCGCGCCGTCGAGGACTTCGGCCGGATCGCGCCGCTCGTACTTGCGAATGAGGTCGCCGACGACGTGCAGATGCCCGAGCTCGTAGTCGCAGAACTGCTCCCACAGCGCCCGCAGCCGCGGGTTGCTCTCCGACTGCGCGCAGCTGTAATAGCCGTAAACCTCGGTCGCCTCGTGCAGCAGCATCAGTTCGAGGAAGCTCAGGCGCGGATTCAGCAGCGATGCGTATTGGGTGACGTGCTGCTCCTCGATCGACGCGATCTCGGCGTACAACTGGCGCGCGATCGGATCGGCGAAGGTCGGCCCGATCGTCATGTAGTAGTCATGGGTCTGGTACTCGGCCGCGGTGATCAGCGTCGCGAAAAGCTTCGACGCGAGCGGAGCGTTGGCGTCACACGGCCGGCGCACGTCGTCGATCGGCGCGCGGTGCCCGTCGGCCGTCGGGCGGCCGGGCACGATGTCGGTGTGTCCCTGCAGGATGTTGTTCGAATCCTTGCCTTCGAGCCGGTCGAGCAGCGCGGAGTAACGGTAGAGATGGTCGACGTCCTCCAGCAGCCCGAAACGGTACACCTGCGCGAGATAGGCGTCCGGCTCGCGCTGCGCGACTTCGGCGGTCACCTCGACGGCCACCTGCTCGTAAGCGATCGTCGTTTCGAGCGGCGAATGGTCGGCCGACAGGAGCCAGTTCACGGTCGTCGCCTGGTGCTGCTCGGCACGCCGGATCTCGGCCAGCGGGCGCCGCAACTCGCCGTTCATTCGGGCGGCGAGGTGGGACAGCCGCAGCGCGTCGAGTTCCAGGCTGTTCATGAGGATGACGCGCACCCGCGTGAAGGCTTCGTCGTCGAGCTTGCTGATCGGCTTGCCGACGAGGTCCTTCCACGTGAACAACTGCTTTTGGAGCGGCACGCCCCTGTTGCCGAATAGGTCCATCACTGCTGTCCCCGGAGGAAAAATTCGCGTCGAGGACTCGCAAGACCACGTCACGCGACCCTCCCCCCCTTGGCAAGGCAACTCGCGTGCCCAGGGGAGGTTCGTCGCACTGCAACATCGACTGCTGCGCCACAACGCGAGTGGTTGTGGGAAAAATCGCCACGCGACGAAACGCGGTGGGGCGCGAGCAGCCCGCGCGCGACGCCGGCTGCGTCCCGAAACGACGGTAGGAATTACAGCAAGTCGTAAGAAATACTTCGGCCGACGGGTCGTCGCATTCGGGAACCTGCGGCGCCGCGGGATGCGTCGCGGCAATCCGGTTGCTAGAGTGAAACTTCGTCATTGCTTTCGCAGCAGCACCGAAAAAAAACAGTCCCGAACCGGAGACCCTGCCATGAAAGCTCCTCGAACCTCCGCCTGCCTGATCGGCCGTCCTCTCGCGGTTGCACCGCACCGTCCTGTCCCCGCCGGCGGGGGTTCGAGCCCCGGCGCCGACCCGAGTGGCGTCAGACGTCGTCACGCCCGGACGCTGTCCGGCATGCGCGCCCTCGCCGGCGTGTTCATCGCCGGCGCCGCGTCGAGCTGCGCCGCCGAGCCCGGCGTCGCGATCCAGGGCGGCAGATACGAAAGTATCGAAACGATCGGCCTGCAAGTCACCCTCGACGACTGGTTTCGCGCCGAACGCAGCGGCTGGCGCGTCGTCGGCTATCCCGAACTGCAGGTGAACCGGCATGAACAAAGCGGCGACGAGCTCGTGCAGGGCGGCGTGTTCGCGACCTTCCGCGTCGACCCGGCGCACGCGCGGATGCGGCCCTACCTCGAAGCGGGCCTCGGCGCAAACGTGTTCTCGCGCGGCAACATCGGCTCGAAGGACTTCGGCACGCGCTTCCAGTTCGGCGAGCTCATCGGCATCGGCATCGCGTGGGGCGGCAACACCGGCGGCGCGAACGAAACCTGGATCGGCGTGCGCTTCACCCATTACTCGAACGCCGGCATCAAGAAACCGAACCCGGGTCTCGAAGCGCTGCAGTTGGTGATAGGACACCGCTTCTGACCGGATCACCCGTCACGCCCCCTTCGGGCGCACGGCTCGCGCTTACTCGGGCATCGCGACGGGCAGCGCCGGTTGCGCGAACTCGAGCAGTGCCGCGAGCGGCACGCGAGCCCAGTCCGGACGGTTGTCGAGCTCGTAGCGCAGTTCGTAGAGCAGTTTTTCGAGCACGAAGAGCGTCAGGAAGTCGCCCGCGACCGCGCCATCGGCGGGCACCGACCGCAGCCCCGCGGCGGCCGCGCCGTACGCGTTCATGAACGCGCCGACGACACGCTCCTTCCATTCGGCGAGCGCCGCGGCCGCCGCGGCCGCGTGCTCCGGGTGCGCGAGCCCGTGGCGGTTCGCGACCATGCGGGCGGCGTAGTCGAAGGAACGCAGCATCCCGGCGACGTCGCGCAGCGGCGAGTGCTTGGCCCGGCGTTCGTCGATCGGACGCGCCGGCTCGCCTTCGAAATCGACGATCACGACGTCGTTCGGCACGATCAGCACCTGCCCGAGGTGCAGGTCCCCGTGCAGGCGCGTCTTCACGACGCCGCGCGGGTCGAGGTTCAGCGCCTCGATCGCGCCGACGATCGCGTCGCGCCCGGCGAGCGCCAGCCCCGCCTCTTCGCGGAAGTGCGCGTCGAGGCGCGGCTCGTCGGACCGTGCCGCCGCGGCGTCGAGCCTGCTGAACGTCGTGTCGATGTCGGCGATGACGCGCGCGCGCCACCCCGCGACCTCATGTGGCCCCAGCGGCTCCGGCTTGAACGCCGGGTTGTCGCCGCCGTCGGCAAAGGCCGCGTGCATCTCGCCGACGCGCCGGCCGAGCGTCTCCATCTGCGTCAGATAGACGCGATCCATGTTTTCGGCATCGGCGTCGTCGGCGACCGTGGGCTCGATGTCCTGCGGGAACAGGCGGTTGAGGTGGTCGAGCGTGTATTCCCAGCCGTTGCCCTGGTTGTCGACGTACTCCTGCAGCAGCGCCAGCGCCGCCGGCGTGCCATCGGACGCGACGTACTCGATCGCGCCGACCATCGCCGCGACGTGCGACGACTGCCCGCGCGCGGCGAAGAAATAGCCGATCTCGAGTTCCGGGTTGATGCCGTACTGCAGGCGGCGATAGCCCTTGAGGTAGAGCCGCGAGCCGAAGAACACGCCGGTGTTCGTCTGTTCCAGCGACGGCTGGCGCACGTCCTCGTCGAGCGCGTCGGCGAGCCGCTCGTAGCCGGGCGCCGACGAGAAGCGCAGGCTTCCGCTGCCGAGCGGATACGTGCGGTTCTCGCGCATCGCGCGGCCCAGCGCGCGGCAGAACGCGGGGTCGATGAACGCGTCGTAGAGGATGCCCATCCGCGCCTTCTCGCGCACGCGCGCGAGCGCGGCGGCGCCGAAGCGGACGGCCGGATCGTCGCCCGGCCCTTCCCACGCGATTGCGAGCGGCAGGAAATAGGTCTGCGACGCCGGCGGCGCCGCGCTCGTGACATCGGTCAACGGCTGATGCGGGGCGCCGCGCGCAAGGCCGACTTCGAGCAGCGCGAGCAGCCACGTGCCGCCGCCGGCCGCCCATTCCTGCTCGTCGACGACCTCGACACGGGTGATCGTCTCGCCCTTCGCGGCGAACCACCGTCGGCCCTGCAGGTAAGGCAGCAGCACCTCGTTCTGCAACTGGTCGCGGCTGCGGGTTGCGATCGCGCGGCGTACCGCGCTGCCGTCCTGATGGCCGCGGAAGAACGTGCGCCAGCCCTCGGTCAGCACGAGGATCGGCAGTTCCGACTGCGGCAGCCGTTCCTCGTGCCAGTTCGGCGGGGGCGCCGTCGTCGACAGTTCGAACCCGAAGAAGCCGTGCCCGGCGAGCGTCAGCAGGTAGGGCAGCTTGCCGACCGGCGGAAACGACACTTGGCCGACCATCTCGACCGGCACGCGGCCTTCGAAACGCGACAGATCGAGCTCGACTGCCTGCGGCGAGCGCGCGAGGTTAGCGACGCACAGCACGCTCTGGTCGCGATACTCGCGCAGATAAGCGAGCACTTTGCGGTTGCCCGGTTCGAGGAATCGTAGCGTGCCACGGCCGAACGCCTTCGAGCCGTTTCGCATCGTGATCAGCCGCCGCGTGAAGTTCAGCAGCGAATGAGGGTTGCGCGCCTGCGACTCGACGTTGATCGCCTGGAAGCCGTAGACCGGGTCCATGATCAGCGGCAGGTAGAGCTGCTGCGGGTCGGCGCGCGAAAAGCCGGCATTGCGGTCCCAGCTCCATTGCATCGGCGTGCGCACGCCGTCGCGGTCGCCGAGAAACACGTTGTCGCCCATGCCGAGCTCGTCGCCGTAATAGACGATCGGCGAGCCGGGCATCGTCAGGAGCAGGAAGCTCATCAGCTCGATGCGGTCGCGGCTGTTTTCGAGTAAGGGCGCGAGCCGCCGGCGGATGCCGACGTTGATCCGCATCCGCGGGTCCCTTGCGAAGAACTGCCACATGTAGTCGCGCTCGCGGTCGGTGACCATCTCGAGCGTCAGCTCGTCGTGGTTGCGCAGGAAGATCGCCCATTGGCTGTTCTCGGGGATGTCCGGCGTCTGCCGCATGATGTCGACGACCGGGAAGCGGTCTTCCTGCGCGACCGCCATGAAGAGCCGCGGCATCAGCGGGAAGTGGTAGCACATGTGGCATTCGTCGCCGTCGCCGAAGTACTCGCGCACGTCCTCGGGCCACTGGTTCGCTTCGGCGAGCAGCACGCGCCCGCGGTAATGCTGGTCGATCACCTTGCGGATCTCGCGGATCACCTCGTGCGTCTCGGGTAGGTTCTCGTTGTTCGTGCCTTCGCGCTCGCGCAGGTAGGGGATCGCGTCGAGCCGGAAGCCGTCGACGCCCATGTCGAGCCAGAAGCGCATCGTGCGCAGCACCGCGCGCAGCACGCGCGGGTTCTCGAAGTTCAGGTCCGGCTGGTGACTGAAGAAGCGGTGCCAGAAATACGCGCCCGCGACCGGGTCCCACGTCCAGTTCGACGTCTCGGTGTCGGTGAAGATGATGCGCGTGCCGCTGTAGCGCGTGGGGTCGTCGCTCCAGACGTAGTAGTCGCGCTTGACGGAACCGGGCGGCGCGCGCCGCGCGGCCTGGAACCACGCGTGCTGGTCCGACGTGTGGTTCACGACGAGCTCGGTGATCACCCGCAAGCCGCGCCGGTGCGCCTCGCGGACGAAATGCCGGAAGTCGGCGCGCGTGCCGTAAGCCGGCAACACACCGTGGTAGTCGGCGACGTCGTAGCCGTCGTCCTTCAGCGGCGACGGGTAGAACGGCAAGAGCCAGATCGTGTTGACGCCGAGGTCGCGGATGTAGTCGAGCTTGCGCGTCAGCCCGTTGAAATCGCCGATACCGTCGTCGTTGCCGTCGAAGAACGCCTTGACGTGGAGCTCGTAGACCACTGCGTCCTTGTACCAGAGCCCGTCGTCGGTCTCCTTGTCCGGCGCGGCGGAAGCGGGAAGGAGGTCCATGGTCGGCAGCCTCAGAGGAAGTAGTCGAAATCGCGCTCGGAGCGCACCCGGCGGCGCACGCGAAAGATGTGCGCCGGCATGCGCTGCGGGTCGAGCATCACGTAGTTGCGCGGTGCGCTCCACAGGTAGCGCGCATCCGACAGCAGGTCGTGCATCTGGAAGCTCGTGCCGGGCTCGACGCCGAGCGCGTCGAGGTCGAGTTCGAGCCACCCCGAATGCGGGTTGTGCGGGTCGAGGTTCACGACGACGACGATCTGGTTGTCGAGCGACGGCGTCGTCTTCGTGTAGGCGATCAGGTTGTCGTTGTCGATCGGCAGGAAGCGCAGCGAAACGTTGTCGTGCAGCGCGGGGTTGTCGCGGCGCAGGCGGTTCACGCGCCCGATCAGCCGCGCGAGGCTGTCGGCGCGGCCGTGGTCCCAGTGGCGCAGCTGGTACTTCTCGGAGTCGAGGTATTCCTCGCTGCCGGGCTCGCGCGGCACGTATTCCATGAGCTCGAACGCCGGCCCATAGATGCCGTAGGTCGCCGCGAGCGTCGCCGCGAGCACGAGCCGCGCGACGAACGCCGGCCGGCCGCCGACCTGCAGGTATTCCGGCAGGATGTCGGGGGTGTTCGGCCAGACGTTTGGGCGGAAATAGTCCGCGCCGGGGCCGTGCGCGAGCTCCATGAAATACTCGGTCAGCTCGTGGCGCGTGTTGCGCCACGTGAAGTAGGTGTAGGACTGCGTGTAGCCGAGCTTCGCGAGCCGGTGCATCACGCGCGGCCGCGTGAAGGCTTCGGCGAGGAAGATCACGTCGGGGTGGTCGCGGCGGATGTCGGCGATCACCCATTCCCAGAACGGAAACGCCTTCGTGTGCGGGTTATCGACGCGGAACACGCGCACGCCCTCGCCGATCCAGTGGCGGAAGATGCCGGCGAGCGCCGCCCACATCCCCTGCCAGTCGCTGGTCTCGAAGTCGAACGGGTAGATGTCCTGATACTTCTTCGGCGGGTTCTCGGCGTACTGCACGGTGCCGTCGGGCCGCCGCCGGAACCACTCGGGGTGCTCCTCGACCCACGGATGGTCCGGCGCGCACTGCAGCGCGATGTCGAGCGCGATCTCGAGGTGGGCGTCCTTCGCGCGCGCGATCAGTTCGCGCAGGTCGTCGGCGTCGCCGAGCAGCGGATGGATCGCCAGATGGCCGCCCTCGGCCGCCCCGATCGCCCATGGGCTGCCGACGTCATCGGGCCCGGCGACGAGCGCGTTGTTCGGCCCCTTGCGGCGCTCGCGCCCGACCGGGTGGATCGGCGGCAGGTACAGCACGTCGAAACCCATCGCGGCGATTTCGGGCAGGCGGTCGATGACGTTGCGGAACGTGCCGTGCGCGCCCTGCACCGGTCCGACCGAACGCGGGAACAGCTCGTACCATGCGCCGAAGCGCGCGAGCGGCCGGTCGACGTCAAGCGGCAGCGCGGCGTGGCTCGTCGCGAAGCGGCGATCGGGGCGGCGCGCCGCGATCTCGCCCAGTTCGGCGTCGAGCCCGTGGGCCTTCAGCGTCTCGGGGTCCGCGTCGGCTTGCGCCGCGTCGGCGCGCAGACGCTGCGCCCACGCGACGAGCGCCTCGCGGTCGCCGCCGTCGGTGCGCGCGGCGGCTTCGTCGATCAGCGTCGCGCCGACGAGCGCGGCGATGCGGATGTCCTCGGGGTCGACGCGCCGCGCGAGATCGCGCCGCCACGACTGGAAGTTGTCGACCCACGCGCTGACCGTGTACCACCAGCGGCCGATTTCGCCGACTTTGAACTGGCCCCGCCAGCGGTCGTTGCCGAGCGGCACCATCGCCGCCGCGTGCCAGCTCTCCACGCCGTCGCGCCGCCAGCAGACCACCGCGACGACCGCGTCATGGCCGTCGGCAAAGCAATCCGCTTCGACGACGACCTCGTCGCCGATCACGCGCTTGGCGGCGAACCGGCCGCCGTCGACCTGCGGCATCACCGATTCGATGACCGCGCGCACGCGTCCTTCGGCGGGCCGCTCAGAGGCCTGCATCGCCGTCTTCCGGAACCAGGAACAGCACGCCGAGCGGCGGCAACGTCAGCGTCAGCGAATGGAAATGGCCGTGCGCCGACACCGGCGTCGCCTCGACGACGCCGAGGTTGCCGGCGCCGCTGCCGCCGTAGACCGTCGCGTCGCTGTTGAGCACTTCGTGCCACGCACCGGGCCGCGGCACGCCGAGGATGTAGTTCGCGCGCAGCACCGGCGTGAAATTGCAGACGACGAGCAACGTCCGGCCGTCACGCGACTTGCGCAGGAAGGACAGCACGCTGTCGTCGCTGTCGTCGGCGTCGACCCACTGGAAGCCGCCGCCCTCGAAGTCGAGTTCGTGCAGCGCCGGCTCGTTGCGGTAGAAGCGGTTCAGGTCGGCAACCCAGCGCCGCAGCCCGTCATGTTCCGGCTGCATCGTCACCCACCATTCGAGCTCACCTTCGTGCGTCCATTCGCGCCGCTGGCCGAACTCCCCGCCCATGAACAGCAGCTTTTTGCCCGGATGCGCCCACATGTAGCCGAACAGGCTGCGCATACCGGCGAACTGCACCCAGCTGTCGCCCGGCATCTTGCCGATCAGCGAGCCCTTGCCGTACACCACTTCGTCGTGCGACAGCGGCAGCACGAAGTTCTCGTGGAACGCGTAGACCAGCGAGAACGTGATGCGTCCGTGGTGGTGCCTGCGGTACAGCGGATCGTGGCGCAGGTAGTCGAGCGTGTCGTGCATCCAGCCCATGTTCCACTTCATGCCGAAGCCGAGCCCGCCGAGCCAGGTCGGGCGCGACACCATCGGCCACGCCGTCGACTCCTCGGCGATCGTCTGCACGTCGGGATGGTCGCGGTACACCGCCTCGTTCAACCGGCGCAGGAACGCGACCGCTTCGAGGTTCTCGCGACCGCCGTGCGGGTTCGGGATCCATTCGCCGTGCTTGCGGCCGTAGTCGAGGTACAGCATCGACGCGACCGCATCGACACGCAGGCCGTCGACGTGGTAGCGGTCGAGCCAGAACAGCGCCGACGACAGCAGGAACGCGCACACCTCGTGCCGGCCGTAATTGAAGATGCACGAGTGCCATTCCGGGTGGTAACCCTGGCGCGGGTCGGCGTGCTCGTAGAGATAGGTGCCGTCGAACTCGGCGAGGCCGTGCGCGTCGCTCGGAAAATGCGACGGCACCCAGTCGAGGATCACGCCGATGCCGGCTAGGTGGAGCGTGTCGACGAGGAACATGAAGTCCTCGGGCGTGCCGTAGCGCGACGTCGGCGCGAAGTAGCCGGTCGTCTGGTAACCCCACGAGCCGTAGAACGGGTGCTCCGTCACCGGCATGAATTCGACGTGCGTGAAGCCGCACTCGGCGACGTACTGCGCGAGCAGCGGCGCGATCTCGCGGTAACCGGGCAGCCTGCCGTCCGGCCGGCGCCACGACCCGAGATGCACTTCGTAGATGCTCGTCGGCGCGTCGAGCGCGTTCGCCCGCGCGCGCCGCTCCATCCACTCGCCATCGTTCCAGCGATATTCCATCCGCCATGCGCGCGATCCGGTCGACGGCGGCAGCTCGGCGAAATACGCGAACGGGTCGGCCTTGTCGATCACCGAGCCGTCGTTGCGCACGACGCGGTATTTGTAGATGTCGCCGTGCGCGGCGCCTTCGACGTCGCCTTCCCAGATGCCGGAGTGGTCGTCGCGCGGCTGCAGCGCGTTGGCATCGCCGCGCCATGAATTGAACTCGCCGATCACCGCCACGGCCCGCGCGTTCGGCGCCCACACGGCAAAATGCGCGCCGTCGGCGTCGAGCCGGCAGCCGAGCTTGTCGTACAGCCGCCCGTGCGAACCTTCGCGGAACAAGTAGATGTCGTGTTCGGTCAGCGGACTGCGCGTCCCGATCTTGGTGTTAGGCATCGTCCCGCACACCTCGCCGGCTCAACTCGGACGGACCGCCGCGCCGCGGTCGGCAGGCCGGATGTGAAAGGTCGCGAGCTGCGCCTGCATCGCCTTCAACGCGCGGCGCTCTTCCTCGATCTCCACCGCGCTGGGTGCGCCGATTGACATGCGCCGCGGCGTGCTGCGGCACGCGGTGCACCGTCGATGACAACATGACTGGCCCTCCATCCGGTTTCCGTCGCGGTCGTCCGCCGCAGGTCTGCGCCCAGCAATCGGCATACCTCCCGAAAAGCGGACATGCGCGTGCCGACGACGGTGACGCGGGCAATGAGGACGCCACCCGCCCGCCGCCGCGCGGCGTTACAGCGATTCGAGCCAGTGCAGGCTGAAGAGCCCCTGCGGATCGCTCCACACCGCGGCCGGCACGAAGCCGGCGCGCATCGCGAGCGCGCGAAAGCCGTCGACGGTGTACTTGTACGAATCTTCGGTGTGCAGCGCTTCGCCTGCGGCGAAAACGAATTTCTCGCCCGCCGCGCGGACATGCTGGTGCTCGAGGCTCACGAGATGCATTTCGATGCGCTGCGCGAGCGGGTGATAGAACGCGTAATGCGCGAAGCGGTCGAGGTCGAAATCCGCGTCGAGCTCGCGGTTCGCACGGCCGAGCAGGTTGCGGTTGAACGCCGCGGTGACGCCCGCGCTGTCGTTGTAGGCCGCATGCAGCACGGCCGGGTCCTTGACGAGATCGACGCCGACGAGCAGCCCGCCGCCCTTCAACAGGCGCATCGCCATCACCAGAAAGCGGACCGCTTCGTCGGGCGCGAAATTGCCGATCGTCGACCCCGGAAAGAAACCCACGCGCCGGCGCGCGCCGGCCCCCATCGCCGGCAGCCGGAACGGACGCGTGTAGTCCGCGACGACCGGTCGGACCGCGAGGCCCAGGTAATCCGAGGCGAGCCGGCCGGCGGCGGCACGGACGTGCGGCCCCGAGATGTCGATCGGCACGTAGACGCGCGGCCGGGCCAGCGCGTCGAGCAGCAGCCGGACCTTGACGCCCGAGCCCGCGCCGAACTCCACCAATTCAGCGTCGTCGCCAATGTGGCGTGCGATCTCGTCGGCATGACGTTCGAGCAGGCCGAGTTCGGTGCGCGTCGGGTAGTACTCCGGCAGGTCGCAGATGCGCTCGAACAGCGCGGACCCTTCGGCGTCGTACAGGAACTTGCACGGCACGCGCTTCGGCACGGTCCGCAGGCCGTCGACGACGGCGCGCGCGAACTCCGCAACCCCGGGCTCGAAGGGCGGCTCGCTCGACGCGACCGACAGGATGCTTTCGGGATCGAGATTCAAGGGGCGTCCTCCTCCAGGCGGGGTTCTTCGACCAGCGGGGCGAGTGCCTCGCTGAGGGCGTCTTCGACGGTGTCGAGCCACACGAAGCGCAGCTTTCGCTTGGCGTCCTCCGGAATTTCCTCCAGCGCCCGCCGGTTGCGCGCGGGCAGCATCACCGTCGTGATTCCCGCCTGCAGCGCCGCGAGCACTTTCTCGCGAATCCCTCCGACCGGCAGCACCAGCCCGCGCAGGCTGATTTCGCCGGTCATCGCGCGATCCGCCCGCACCGGTGTGTCCCGCACGAGCGACACGAGCGCGACGAACATCGCGACGCCGGCGCTCGGACCATCCTTCGGGATCGAACCGGCCGGGACGTGGACATGGACGTCGCTCCTGTCGAAGTTCTCGCACCGCGCCGGAACCTTCGCGGCCTCGGCCTTCACCAGCGTCAGCGCCGCCTGCGCGCTTTCCTTCATCACGTCGCCGAGCTGCCCGGTGAGGATCAGCTTGCCGCTCCCCGCTGTCATGCTCGCTTCGATGAACAGGATGTCGCCGCCGGTCGGCGTCCACGCGAGGCCGGTCGCGACCCCGGGCAGGTCGTTGCGCATCGCGATGTCGCTCTCGTACGCGATCGGCCCGAGGATCGCCTCGAGGTCGCCCGCGCCGATCTCGACGCGCGTCGCGCTGCCTTCGGCGACCTGCATTGCCGCGTGACGGAAGACCCGCCCGATCTCGCGCTCGAGGTTGCGCACGCCGGCTTCGCGCGTATAGCCGTGGATCAGCGCCTTCACGGTCCCCTCGCGAAGCGCGCATTGCGCCTCGGACAACCCGTTCGCAGCGAGTTCGCGCGGCACGAGGAAACGACTGGCGATCCGGTCCTTTTCGTCCTCAGTGTAGCCGGGCAACTGGATGACCTCCACCCGATCACGCAGCGCCGCCGGCACGCTGTCGATGAGGTTCACGGTCGCGAGAAACATCACTTCGGACAGGTCGAACGGCACGCCGAGATAGTTGTCGGTGAAATTCGCGTTCTGCTCGGGGTCGAGCACTTCGAGCAGCGCCGCGGCCGGATCGCCCTGGATGCCGCTGCCGAGCTTGTCGAGCTCGTCGAGCATCAGCACGCAGTTGCGCGCGCCGGCCTTGTGAATCGCCCGGATGATGTTCCCCGGCAGCGCCCCGACGTAGGTCCTGCGGTGGCCGCGGATCTCCGCCTCGCCGTGCACACCGCCCAGGCTGACGCGCGCGAACTTGCGCCCGGTCGCGCGCGCAATGCTCTGCCCCAGCGACGTCTTGCCGACGCCCGGCGGGCCGGCGAAACACAGGATCGGGCTCTTGCCGGAAGGCTTGAGCTTGCGTACCGCGAGATATTCGAGGATGCGCCGCTTCACCTTGTCGAGGCCGCAGTGGTCCTCGTCGAGAATCCGCCTCGCCTCGGCGATGTCGATCCGGTCCTGGGTCCGGACCGACCACGGCAGCTCGGTGAGCCATTCGACGTAAGTGCGCAGCATCGAATAGTCCGCCGCCGCTTCGCTCATCCGCGCGAGCCGGCGCAGCTCCTTGCGCGCGTGACGCTCGACATCCTCGGACATCCGCGCTTGCGTGATCGCGGTTTCAAGCGCCGTGAGGCCATCGTCATCGTCCGCCTCGCCGAGTTCGTTCCGGATCGTCTTCAGCTGCTCGCGCAGCAGCAGCTCGCGCTGCTGGTCGTCGATGCGGTCGCGGGTCTGGCGGTTCAGGTCCTCCGACAGCCGCACCACCTCGACGCGTCGCGCCAAAGCGTCGACGACCTTGTCGAGCCGCGGCTCGAGCTCGATCGTCGCGAGGATGTCCTGTTTTTCCCGCAGATCCAGATCCATCAGCGCCGCGACGAAGTCCGCGAGCAAGGACGGCGACGCCATCGTCTCGACGACGGACGCGATCTCGGCGGGCGTTTGCGGAAGCAGTTCGAGGATCTCGCCGGCTAGCGCCTTCAGCCGTGCGACCCGCGCGTCGATCGCCGGCGAGGTGACGTCCGGCTCGACGAGCCACTCGACCCGCGCCGCGTAGAACGGGTAGCCGTCGAGCAATTCGAGCAGCCGGAAGCGCTGCCGGCCCTCGCAGACGACGTGGTGCGCGCCGTCGGGCGTGGTCAAGTAGCGCACGACGGCAGCCACGGTGCCGACCGGTTCGAGGTCGGACAGCGACGGGACCTCGCACTTCTCGTCGCGTTGCAGCAGCACGCCGACGAGGCGCTCGGAGCGGACGGCAACCTGTGCGCCGAGCACGGAGAAATGACGCCGCACGACGATCGGCGTGACGAGCCCCGGAAAGAGCACGAGGTCCCGGACGGGCAGGAGGATGAGCGCGTCTTCGGGAAGGTCCGTTTCAAGGGAGAGCGCGTCGAAATGCGCCTTCAGATCCTGCTGCTCGGCGGGCCCGTTACCGGTTTCCGCCCGCTTCGGCGCCTCGCCTCCGGAACGCCGCGGCGCAGCGATCCGGACGACGCTCCGCGCCGAGATGATGCCGAAATGCTTCTCAACCGCCCGTTCGGAAGCCATATCCTCGCACCGGCAATCCAGCTATCGATAAACGGGCGACTAAGCCTTGTCCGGCCGGGAGCGAGGGACCCGCCTTCGCTCCCGGCCGGCGTCGGAAGGTCAATCCGCCCCTCACATGCGACCGCTGCCGCGATACAGCGACTCGTGGTCCCGCTGATAGGCGGAGTCGTTGAAGTCCGGCCATTTGTTGTCGTCGAAGCCGTACTTCATCTCGAGCTTCTCGCGCGACACGGCGAGCAGCGCCTTGTCCTTGCCCTCGGCCGAGAAGGTCAGCGAGGACGGGGACACCGGCAGCAGCTTGTCGTCCGGACTCCACGCCTTGTCGAAGTCGATCACGATGAACGGCACGCGTCCGTCGCCGAGGCTGACGATGACGTCCTCGATCTCGCCGACGTTGCGTTTTTCGTTGTCCTCGACGTCCATGCCGATCAGCTTCGACGCGCGTATCAGGCTCGGCTGCGTCCCGGCCTTTGCCCCGCGATCGACACCGAAATACTTGTCGACGCCCCGGCGGTACGAGTCGGTGCCCCAGTCGGGCCAGTTGTTCCCTTCGAAACCGGGCGCCTTCTCGAGCCGCGCCCGGTCGACGTCGAGCACCAGCTCGTCCTTGTCGGCGGCACGTCGCAACATCTCGACCGGATAGGCAAACAGCTTGTCGCCGATGCCCGCGATGCCGCCGAACGAAAGGATCGCGTAGTGCGCCGTCTGGCTCTTCGTATCGACGATCAGGTCTTCGATCTTGCCGAGCTTCTCCTTTTGCGGGTTGTGGACTTCGGTGCCGATCAGCTTGCTCGCGCGCGCGAAGTAACGCGCTTGCGCGGCAGCCGTTTTGCCGGACGTCGCGGCCGGGGCCTTGCCCGATTCGCCGGTCGGGGTGCTCGCGGCGTGCGCGACAAAGCCCGGCAAGCCGACGACGGACACCGCGATCGCGGCAAGCAGTTTGCGTTTGGTCTTGATATTCATGGCGATCTCCTGTTGCTGCGGGTACGACGGATTCGTCCCCCTTGCCCCGCTGTCAGCAAATGAAAGACCCGCCCCCGGTGCTCCGACGCATCCGCCGCGGCTGCGCGGGGATGAAACGGATACAAGAGCGTTGTAAGAAACGCGCATACGACCGTCATTGCCGCCTTGCTGCCCCGCCCCGCGATGGCGGCGTTCCCGGTCCCGCGTTTGCTGCGATCCGGGCCGTACCCCTTGCCGGTGACGCCGATGGAAAAACCCTTGCTCCCGACCCTGCAGTCCAAAAGCATCGCGATTTTCCGCGCGCTGCAACTGGGCGACATGCTGTGCGCGACCCCCGCCCTGCGCGCGTTGCGCGCCGCCTGTCCCCACGCCCGGATCACGCTGATCGGCCTGCCCTGGGCGAAAGTTCTTGTCGCGCGGTATCCGCGCTATCTCGACGACTTCATCGCCTTCCCGGGCTTTCCGGGGATGCCGGAACAGGCCGCGGACACGGCGGCGTTTCCCGCATTCCTCGCGGACGTCCGCGCGCGCAGCTTCGATCTCGCGATCCAGATGCACGGCGACGGGCGCATCACGAACGGCCTCGTGCGGGAGTTCGGCGTCCGCTGCACGGCCGGGTTCGGGATCGCGCCGGTCAGCGGCCTGCCCGGCTTCCTGCCCTATCCGGAGCACGGCGCCGAAATCCGTCGCCTGCTCGCGCTGACGGACTTCCTCGGCGCACCGGCACAGGGCGATCACCTCGAATTTCCGCTGAACCCGTCCGACGAAGCCGAACTGCTCGACAGCGGCGTCGCCACGGGGCTCGCCCCCGGGCGATACATCTGCCTGCACGCCGGCGCCCGCTCCGAAGCCCGGCGCTGGCCGCCGGAGCACTTCGCCGCGGTCGGCGACCGGCTGTACGAAGCGCACGGGCTGCCGCTGGTGCTCACCGGGTCGCAGTTCGAAACCGGGCTGACCGCGGCGGTGAGGAAGGCGATGCGCGCCCCCGCGGTCGACGCGGCGGCGCCGATTTCGGCCGGCGCGCTCGCCGCGCTGCTGCGCGGTGCGCGGCTCCTCGTCTGCAACGACACCGGCGTCGCGCACATCGCGGCCGCACTGCATCTGCCGTCGGTGATCGTTTTCCGCGCATCCGACATCTCGCGCTGGGCCCCGCTCGACCGCACTCTGCACCGGCCCGTGTGGGCGCCCGGGGACCGCGGGCTCAGCGAAGTATTGCGGGAAGCTCGGACGCTGCTGAAGCGCTCTCCTCCTGGTTCCACAGATCGAGCGCGAGTTCGGTCACCTCTTCCGTGCTGACGTCCTCGACGAAGGACGGGTCGTGCTCGCAGCGCGACCGCAGGTTGTCGCGCCCGCACACCGGGCACGCGCGCATCAGCGACGCGGCGCAGCGGTTGCGATGCGACGTCAGCGGGCCGGAGATCAGCAGGTTGACGAACCAGAAGATGCCGACGGCCGGCGTGCCGAGCGCCTGCGCAAGTTGCAGCGGGCCGCTGTCGCTCGCGATGACGAGGCGTGCGCGCTGAAGCAGCGCCGCGAGGCCGTCGAGCGACAGCAACCCGCCCGAGTCGATCGCCGGTTCGCGCATTGCGGCGACGATCGCCGCGGTGAGTTCGAGTTCGTCCGGACCGCCGCCCTGCACGACGACGCGGGCCCCCTTACGGGCGAACACGTCGGCGACGGCGGCGAACTTCTCGACCGGCCAGCGCCGGCGCGGGTCGCTCGCGCCCGGGCTCAGCACGACGATCGGCCGGTCGCCCGGCAGCCGTAGCTTCGCGGCGAGTTCGTCGCGGTCGCGCGGCAGAACCGGGAGCAGCGGCTGCAGGTCGGCAGTGCGCGCGCCGATCAGGCCGACCGCTTCGAGCAGGCGCAGTCGCTCGTTGTGCCACGGCACGTAAGGGAGCCAGCGGTCGAGCGGTTCGGCGTCGGCCGAGCGCACGCCGACCGTCATCCGCGCGCCGATCCGGCGGATGAAGGGATTCGAGTGGCGTCCGCCGCCGTAGAATTGGCACGCGATATCGAACCGGCGCTCACGCAGCGCCGCACACGCGGCCTCGATCAGCTCGTCGTCGACGGCGATGTCGGGAGGCGCGCCGACGCCTGGCACCGGCGGCAGCACGACGACCTCGTCGACGAGCGGGGTGCGCCGGTCGAGAAACGCCTTGTGCCACGCGCGCCCGAGATAGACGATGCGCGTGGCCGGATAGGTTTCGCGCAGCGCCGCGAGCGCCGGCAGCGCGAACACGAAATCCCCGATCTGGTTCGGTCGCAGCACCGCGATCGATGCGACGTCCGAAACCGGTTCGCGCACGCCGCTGCCGGTACGCCCGGTCACGTCGCCGCACCTCCGCGCAGCAGCGCGAACGGCGCGTCGACGTCGCGGTGCGGGATCGTCGTCGACAGCTCCTGGTGGTACGCGCCCGACGGGATCACGCCACAGCCGCCG